>NZ_JBEOZE010000023.1:0-171386 GCF_040297465.1 Streptomyces sp. NPDC001787 | reverse complement strand
AGACGCCCGCCCGTGCCGCCGCGCCTGTCCGGCGGACACCGCGAGCCAGCAAACCCCCACCCCGCCGGCATCGAGGTACCCGCCCCATGACCACCGCCCTCCCGCGCCCCGAGCGGCAGCCGCTCCACCACCGCAGCCGTCTGCGCGACACCAAGGCCGCCGCCTACTGGCTCGACCGGCCCGAGCACCCCGAGCCACTGCCCCGGCTGACCGCCGACACCACCTGCGATCTCGCGGTCGTCGGCGGCGGGTACACCGGACTCTGGACCGCCCTGCTCGCCAAGCGCGCCCACCCGGAACGAGACGTCCTCGTCCTGGAACAGAGCACCTGCGGCCACGCCGCCAGCGGCCGCAACGGCGGTTTCTGCTCACCGAGCATCACCCACGGCCTCGCCAACGGCGTCGACCGCTGGCCCGCCGAGGCAGGTCTGCTGCACCGCCTGGGCATGGAGAACTTCGACGCCTTCCAGCGCGACCTGGACACCCACGGCATCGACTGCGGATTCGTCCGCAGCGGCAAGGTCACCGTCGCCGCCACCCCCTGGCAGGCCGAGGGACTCGACGGAGCCCACGCCCTCGCCCACCGCTACGGCGAACGGACCAGGCTGCTGGACCGCGAGGAACTGCGCCGCTACGTCGACTCCCCGCTGTGGACGAAGGGGCTCTGGTCCCCCGACTACGCGCTCCTCGACCCGGCGCGGCTCGTCTGGGGACTGCGCGCCGCCTGTCTCGGTCTGGGAGTCCGCATCGCGGAGAACACCGAGGTCACCGCCCTGGCCGGTCGTCAGCCCGGACGGGTGCGGCTCACCACCCCGTACGCCGCCGTCGGCGCCCGGCAGGTCGCCCTCGCGACCAACGTCTACCGGCCCCTGCTCAAACGCCTCTCGCTCAGCATGATTCCGGTCTACGACTACGCGCTGACGACGGAACCGCTGAGCGACGCTCAGCTCGCCTCCATCGGCTGGGGCGGCGACCACGGAATCACCGACGCGGGCAACCAGTTCCACTACCTCCGCAAGACCGACGACAACCGCATCCTCTTCGGCGGCTACGACGCGGTGTACCACTACGGCAACCGCGTCGAGGAGCGCCTCACCCAGCGCCCGGCCACCTTCGACACGCTCGCCGCCCAGTTCGCCGAAGCCTTCCCCGCCCTCGCCGATGTCCGTTTCTCCCACTCCTGGGGCGGTGTCATCGACTCCACGACCCGCTTCTGCATGTTCGCCGGCACCGCGGCGCAGGGCCGGATCGCCTACGCCCTCGGCTTCACCGGACTCGGTGTCGGGGCGACCCGCTACGGTGCCCGGGTCATGCTGGATCTGCTCGCCGGTGAGCGCACCGAGCGGCTTCGGCCCGCGATGATCCGGCGGCCCCCGGTGCCCTTCCCCCCGGAACCGGTCCGCTATCTGGGGGTCGAGGCCACCCGGTGGTCGATGGCCCGCGAGGACGTCAACGGCCACCGGAACGTGTGGCTGCGCACCCTGGACCGGCTCGGTCTCGGCTTCGACTCCTGAGCCGGGCAGGATAGGCGCGTACGACCGAAGATCCAGGCCCGCGGGACCGCGCGGGCCGCACATGAGAGCCGGAGCGACAGCATGAGCACGCTGGGTGGCAGCCCCCTGGACGACACCGACCGCCAGATCATCGCCGCACTTCAAGCGGAAGGCCGCCGCCCGTACAGCCAGATCGCCGAGGAACTGGGCATCCCCGCCTCCTCCGTGCGCTACCGCGTCCAGCGCATGGAGGAGAACGGCACCCTCCAGATCGTCGGCATCGCCAACCCGCTGACCATCGGATTCGACCGGTTCGCGATGGTCGGCATCCGGGTCAGGCCGGGCACGGCCCAGGAGGTCTGCCGACGGCTGCGGGAGCTGCCGGAGACCTCCTACGTCATCATGACGGCGGGCACGTACGACGTGATGGCCGAGGTGATCTGCCGGGACACCGACCACTTCACCGACCTGATGAACCGCAGGCTCCAGCTGATCGACGGACTCCTGTCGACGGACTCCTTCTTCGTGCTGGAGGTGCACAAGCTGGCGTACGGCTGGGGCGTCGGCGAGGTGGACACCTCCCTGCTCGACGCCCCCCGGCCGCCGCTCGGCGCGGGCCTCGACCAGCGCGACTGAGCCCCGGCCGGGCCGGCCGTCCCGTACAGGGCCCCGGTCACCGGTGCGCCACGGCACTGCGCGCGTGCGACGGGGCCCGGTCCGTGGGTACGGACCGGGCCCCGCCGGGTGGAGCGCCGTCGGGCGGCCGGGCTCAGAGCGCCCGGGAGCCCGTCTGCGCGGGCCCGCCGAGGGCCGCCAGCAGACCGTGTGTCACGGCCTGCCGGAACGCCCCGTCCTCCGGCGCCACCAGCGTGATCAGCTGGAGACCCGTGCCGACGAGCCCGATCTCGTACGGCTCGTACCCGAATCCCGTACGGGTGTAGGGATCATCCAGCGCCAGCACGTTCAGCGACGTCCAGCCGGCCGGCTCGTACGCCAGGGAGAACGGCCCCTCCCGGTGCGGATCGAGCACATAGCCGGAGTCGTCCCAGCCCGCCACCATGTCCTCGTCGCGGGCGACGAGCACCTGGCCGGACGTCCCGGGCAGCGTGACCGCCCCCGGCTCCCAGGCGGAGAACTCCTCCCCGTCGCCCGCGGACACCCGCAGCCGCGGCCATCTGCGCGACCAGTCGGTGAGGAAGCGCTCAAGGGCCCCGGACACCGGGCCGCACGCGACGAACACGCTGTCGCTGCCTGTGATCATGGTGCCTTCCATCCTGTGGTGGGCCCGAAGTATCTGACCCTGGCCCGCGCGACCGTCACGCCCGCGGGAATCGCGAAGATGAATTTACCCCGGTCCCCGCGCAGCGGTGTCAGAGCGCTCTGCGGCACCTGGAGCTCCATCACGTACTGCGACTTCTCGTTGGTGATTCCCAGCTTCTTGAACGCGCCGGGGGCGGTCAGGTCGGCCGGACTGCGGGTGGTGAAGAACGGGCCCGCGCCGTTCTTCGAGTCGCCGGGCTTGATCTTGTAGGGGTTGCCCGCCCGGATGCCGTTGTACCCGGACTTGTTGGTGTAGTGGTAGACGGTGACCAGGCAGTTGTGGACGAGCAGGGGGGTCTCGCCGGCGTTCACGTAGTAGGCGTGGATGCCGTCGATCGTCAGGTCGTGCGTCCGCTGCCGCTGCTCGAAGTAGCGGCCGGCGACGAGCGTGACCTTCTCGTCCGACGGTGTGCTGAGCTCCATGCCCGGCCGCAGTTCACCCGCGTCGATCCACTCGCCCTCGGAGGCGACCCAGAACGGGTGGGTCACCGTCGAGATGAGAGCCGAGGTACGGCTTCCGTCCCCGGTGCTCACCGTGAGGTCGACGAACTCCTTGTCCGACTCCGTGACGATGGTGCCGACCACGGCCCGGGTGGTCTCGCGGCCCGTCGCCGGGTCGGTCGTCGCTACCCGGTCGCCGATCCTGACGTCCTCGATGCGCTTCCTGCCGCCGTCGGCCAGGAGCACGGTCGTACTCGGCAGGAAGCTGTGCGTCTCGCACTCGTCATCGTCGTCGTCCTTCTTCTTTTTCTTCTTTCTCGCGGCTGCCTTGTCCTTGGCCTTGTCCAGCTTCTCCTCGGCCTTCTCCAGCTTGTCCTCCGCCTTCTTGATCTTGTTGATCGCCCGGTAGAGGTCGGGGACGAGGTCGAGCGCCTTGGCGATCCGCTTGGCCTTGAAGATGCCCTTGAGCACGGCCCCGCCGACGAAGTTCATGGCGATCTCACCGGCGGCCTTGAGGCACTTGCCGACCGTCGGGTTGGACGCGCAGTCCTGGAGCGCGTTGATGCCGACGATGTCCTTGATCTGGTAGATGATCTCGTCGGCCACCTGCGTCACGACGCTGTCCGCCGACTTGACGTTGGACTTGGCCTGGTCGACGCCCTGCTGGGCCTCCTCCACCTCCTTGTCGTCGCTGCCGAAGTCGTCGCCCAGCGCACCGCACATCAGACCCATGCAGAACAGCAGTCCGCTGGGGTCGGAGAGGGTCACGGGCGAGTTGTTGGCGTACGCGTACGCGTTCATCTGCTGCGAGTTGAGGAAGTCGATCACCGGGTCGGGCGAGATGAACTTGCCCAGCAGCGGATCGTATTCACGGGCTCCCACATTGGTCAGCCCGGTCGACTCGTCGATGGTGCCGCCGACGAAGCCCTTCTCCCCCGGCCAGGCACCGTCCGCGGGCTGGTCGCCCCGGGGGTTGCCGTACGGGTCGGATCTTCTGGCCGTCACCGCGCCGGTCACGGCGTCGATCGCCAGCTGACCGGTGTCGTGATGGTCGGAGGCGAGGAAGGAGACCTTGTTGTCGCTCGTCCTCACGGCGACCGTCTGGTCGGCATAGGTGTAGTAGCGCGTCGCCTCGGGCTTCGTCGAGCCGGTGGGAAGGTGCAGTTCCATGCCGGGCAGGTAGATCGTCGTCCCGTCGGCGTCCTTGCGCTGGACCCGGGAGCCGTCGGCGTCGTAGAGGTAGCTCGTCTCCGACGACTCGTCGGTGCCCGCCGTCGTCGGGTCGTCCGGCGAGACGAACGACCGCAGCTTGCCGTTGCTGTCCCAGCCGAGGGTGTGCGTGTTGCCGCCGTCGGTACGCGTGTCCATCCGGCCCGCGTCGTCATAGCCGTAGCGGGTCTCGTGGTTGCCGGTCGGGGTGTCCTCGACCACCTTGGTCACCGCGTGCGGGCCCGCGCCGTCGGCGCCGTAGGTGAAGGTCCTGGTGATGTCCTTGGCCGGGTCGAGCCCGATGTCGTGGGTGATGTCCTGTGTGCGGTTGCCCGTGCTGTCGGTCGTGAACGACTTCCAGTACGGGGAGGGGCCGCCCAGCGGGCCGCTGCCGGGATCGGCCGCACAGGCGGCCGGCGTGGAGCCGTCGACCGGTGACTTCGTCCCGGTGGTTCCGGAGCCGCTCGCGCCGGCGGCGGTGGTCCCGGGGGTCCACACCTCGGAGAGCCTGCGGTTGCCGTCGTAGCGGAAGCACTGCACATCGGGCTGTGCCGGAACGGCGACGTCCGAGACCGACAGGACGTTGCCCGCCTGGTCGTAGGAGTAGTTGGCCTCCTTCGCCGGGCCCGTGGTCGATCCCAGCACGTCCACGACGGAACGTGCGAGCCGCTGGGTGCCGGTCTCGTAGTCGAACGTCTGAAGGGTCTTCTTCCCGCCCGTGCTCAGCTGCATCTGGAGCAGCTGACTGGTCGGGGACCAGACCGAGTCGGTGACGTAGGTGGAGATGCCGCTCATCGTGACCGGCCGCTGCATCTCGTCGTAGCCGTACGACAGCACCTCGGCCGCCAGTCCGCCGGCGGCGGGCAGGCCCGTGCTCTGCGGGGTGCCGTCACGGTTGTACACGGACGTGAAGTCGTACGTGCCCGCGAGGGAGCCCTGCGCCGCGGGCACCACGTACGAGGTCTTCACGGGCCGGTAGAAGTCGTCCGCGCTCTGGATGACCGATGCGAAGTACTCGGTGGCGCTCGTGTACCGCAGCGAGGCGTAGGGCTGGCCGAGCATTCCGGCCCGGTCGTACCGCTGTTCCGTGAGTTTCTTTCCCGCGGCCACGGTGCCGTCGTAGGTGATGGTCGGCCGGCCGATGCCGTCGTAGGACGTCGAGACCGTCTCCGCGGTGGCGGTGTGGGTCGTCGAGATCATCCGGTCGGCGTCGTCGTAGGCCATCGTGGTGGTGCCCGCGTCGGGGTCCACCGAGGTGGTCCTGCGGCCCCGCTGGTCGTACTCGGCGGACCAGGTGTTGCCCGCCGAGTCCGTCACCTTCTCCAGCCCGCCGGCGGGCGTGTACCCGTACGACGTCCAGGAGTAGGTGGGCGGACCGGACAGGACCGGGACGTTGCCGGGGTACTGCCGCAGCTCGGTCAGCCTGCCGTTCGCGTCCCTGACCGATGTGGTGGCCAGCCCGCCGCTGGGTGCCGTGACGTGTTCCCGGTCGCCGTCGTACCGCGTGCCGGTGCGCCACTGCTCGACGCCGGAGACCGCGAAGACCTCGGCCGTGGTGCGGCCCATGTCGTCGTACTCGTAGTGGGTCTGCGCGCCGGCCTCGCCGTTGCGCACCACGAGCAGTTCGTCGGACGGGGCGCCCGCCGCGGTGTAGGTCTCGTACGACGTCTTGAGGTTGCCCCGGCTGTCGTAGAAGGTGTCCGCCATGAGCCGGGTGCCGCCGGGACCGTCCGCCTGCTTCTGCCGCGCCCGCATCAGGCTGTCGTAGAGGGTGTACTCGACGGCGTAGCCACCGCTGTTGTCGATCTTCTCGGACTTGATGGCGAGCGGCTTGTCCTTGCGCACCACGTAGGAGTGCTTGGAACTGGGGGTCTGCGTCGCCTTGACCCGGTCCTGGAGCCAGACCGAGGTCACTCGCCCCAGCCCGTCGAAGGCCACGTCGGTGCGCTTGCCGTTCGGGTCGGTCTGGCCGCGGCTCTGGCCCCACGCGGGGGCGTAGTCCGTGGTCACCGAGTGGTTGAGCTGATTGGTGCCCTTGACCGAGGTCGTCAGGCCGTTGGTCTCGGTGTAGGTGGTGGTGGTCTTGCCGGTGCCCGGGGTGGTGGTGGTCCTGACCCGGCCGAACGCGTCGTAGGTGTTCTTGCTCGTCTCCTGGTACGAGGCCGTCGTGCCGTTGTGCGAGGCGAGACGTTCGGTGGAGCTGACGACACCGCGCGTGGGAGCGGCGCCGTGGGCCAGGTTGTCGTACAGCGTCCGGTCGTCGAGCACGACCTGCGTGGCGCGCTGGGGAGTGGCCCCGCAGTTCACGGACACCTTCTCGACCCGCTTGATCAGACTGAGGAGGTTCGCGCCTCCCGTCGTGCTGTCCGCGTACCAGGTACGCGTGCAGGTGTCGTCCTTGGCGGCCGCGGCCTTGTCGGCGGCGCTCGCGGTGTCGGGGACGATGTGGCCGAAGTCCTCGACCTGGGTGACCCGCCCGGTGCCGGTGGGGGTGTCGTAGCTGGTGCGTGTCTTCGTCTCGCGCCAGCCGCCGGAGGCCAGCGCCGTGAAGCCGTGGGTGATCTCCGGCTTGACCAGGGTCGCGTGGGTCGTGGCCCAGGTCTTGGTCTGAGTGGCGGTGTGGTGCTTCCACGGCGTGTTGATCACCTTGGCGGAGACCTTGCCGTTGTTGTACGAGAGCGCTTCGAGTTCGAAGCCGGTGTAGTCCTCGTCGTCCGTGCGGCTCGTTCCGGTGGAGTCGGTCACCGTCGCGGCGCGGGTGCCGCCGCCCGGCTTCCGGTCACCGTCCAGGCCCTGGAAGTAGGTGTAGTCGATCCGGGTCCGCTGGGTTTCCTCGCTGCCGCTGGTGACCTTGACCTTGCCGTATCCCTGCCACTCGCCCCAGGTGAGGAACTTCTCCGGGGTGATGCCGTCCGGCTTCGAGTGCCGCCAGCCGGCCGGGCCCTGGTAGTCGTACCGGGTGACCATCTTGTCGCCGCCGCCGGTGCGGTCGGTCTCGACGATCTCGGCGACGACGTACTTGTGGAACCAGTCGTCGATCGGCTCGATGTGTCCGGGTGCCGCCCACTTGACCGGATAGCAGCGCCTGATGGACTCGCCCGGCTTGGGCAGGGCGGAGGCCGAGCAGTCGGTGGGGGCGAAGTTGATGTCCAGCTGGGCGCCGGTCTCGCTGACGACGGTGGCCAGCCGGTAGCGGTGGAACGGGGCGAGGTTGTCGCCCGTGGCGTCCACCCGGTTGGCGAGCTGTGTGCCGATCAGATCGAGGGAGGGCAGGTTCGCTGCGGTCCCGACACGGCCCTGGTGGTCGATCGTGGACAGCCACAGCGCCTTGGAGTCGTCGCCGTTGTCGAGGAAGAGATGGGTGAACGACCAGGCGTCCACGTCCTGGTAGGACGTGGCGTCCTTGCGCATCTGGGTGACGACGGACTTCAGCCGCTTGGTGGTGAAGAAGGAGGCCGCTATCTGGTCCGAGCCGCACTTCGTGGACGCCTTGCACTCCTGGTCCACCGGGGTGTCGGGCCAGTGCGCCGCGTTGGCCTTCGTCCGCTTGGACTCCGCGCAGTCGAACGTGTCACCGGGCAGGCAGCGCTCGGCCGCCTCGAAGGTGACACGGGCCGGGGCCTTGGCCGCGTAGACCTGTCCGTCACGCTGGCCGTAGTCGATCCGCTTCAGGTATCCGCCCCGGTCGTACGCGGTGCCGTTGACGTCCGTCTTGGCGTTCAGGGCGTAGTGGTTGACCTCCTTCTCGTAGAAGTGGGACATCACGTTGCCGTGCCGGTCCTTGACGTAGTCGAGGTTCCAGCGCCATGCCTGCTTGCAGGAGGCGTTCGCGAAGGTGGCGTTGTAGCAGGGCTCACCGGAGTCGTCGCCGAAGACGGGGGTGGTCCAGGTCGAGGCGGTCTCCTCGTTGCCCGCCGTCCAGCCCGGCAGCCGGTTCAGCCCGAAGTAGTACTCCGTACCGTCCGCGGTGGTGATCCTCCAGTGCTCGCCGTCGTTGTCGCCGTTCGTGGCGCCGGTGAACTTCTCGACCTTCGAACCGTCGGAGTTGGCGAGCCGCCACTGCCCGGTGTCGTCGTCCTTGATGATCTGGGAGGCGTTGCCCTTCAGCATCACCGTGGCGTTGTCGAAGGCCCAGCACTGTTCGGCGGAGAGGTCGTGGCCGTCGTCGACGCAGGACTTGTAGCTGCGCTCGATGTAGTCCGCCTCGTAGCCGAAGCCCTCACCGATCCAGGAGCCCTGGTTGTTCGTGGCCGACGTACGGCCGTCGACCGACTGCGAGGTGTAGGAGAGGCCCACGGTGGGGGTGAGTCCGCCGGGCGTCGGGACGACGCGCAGCGGATAGGACCAGCTGAAGCCACCGGTCGACTGCGCCACGCTCCAGCTCGCGGACGGTGCCAGGGGGGTGGCCCCATAGGTGCCCTGCGAGGACGAGTTGCCCGCGGTCAGGGCGATGAGGGTCCCGGCCCGGACGGCCATCGCCGAGGGGCCGCTGGCCTCCGCCGCGCTCGCGGTCACCTCGGCCGTGGCCGTGTTGGTCCGGGAGTCGTTCTCCGTGGCCAGCGGCTTGCCCGTGCCGGGGCAGGCCTTGCTGCCCGGCTTCGCCACCGCCGCACAGGCGGGCAGCTCGACCAGGCGCAGCCGGGCTCCGTACGAGCCTCCGTAGGCCTCCTCGAAGGCCGAGTAGTCCACCGACAGGCGGACCTTCGCGTCCGTCTCGACGTCGTCGCCGCGGCTCACCCTCAGGACTGCTCCCGCCCCGAGCAGCTCCGCCCGCTCGGCGGGCAGGACATCGACATCGACCGTGGCCGGGGCGGCGGCCTTCGCCGAGCGGCCCGTACGGCTGCCGGCCGCCTCGACGGCGACCGGCAGACCGCCGACCCTCACCTCCGCCGGGTTCCTGGCCGCGACATCGATCGCGGCGCTGCCCCCGGTGGGCCACGACGCCTTGTCGAGCCGGGTGACGGCGGACTTGGCGGCCTTGTCGACGGGGCGCGGGACGCCCTTCGCGCGGGCGCCCTCCACCGGGTCGCCGAAGTCCTGGACGCGACGTCCGTCACGGCCCTTTTCCCCGGCCGGAACGGCGTGCACCGTGCTTCCGGTCAGGGCGATCACCACACCCAGGGCGGTTGCCGCGAGCAACCGTCCGGGCATGCGCCGGCTCAACAGCCGGCCACGAAATGTCATCACGTGTCTCCACACGTAGGAGAGGAAGGGTGGAAATGCGGCCGGGCGTGCCGGTCCCGGTCCGGGACCGGCACACCCGGGGTGCGGATCACATGTCGGGCAGTGCCATCGGATTGGCGAGCTGCTGGATCGCGGTCCTGTCGGCCGCGCCGCTGTAGACACGGACCTCGTCGATCGCGCCCGCGAAGTACTCACCGCCGCCACCGAGTGCCGAACGGCCCACCTGGAGACCGCCGGTGGCACCCCACAGGGTGTCGTCGGTCCCGTGCGCGACATCGGCGAGCATGCCGTTCACGTACAGCCGGATCTCGTTGGCGAAGGCGTCGTAGACGACGGCCAGGTGCTGACCGGCCATGTCGGTGTCCGGCAGTTCCTGGTCGTCGTGGAAGACCTTCTGGGCGGCTGTCGCCGAGTCACTGGTGGCGACGGCGAGTTCCCACATGGAGGGGGTCTCGGCGTCGGGTCCGGGCCGGTAGCGGACGGCGAGGCGGTTGGCCGCGCTGCCGGGCAGCGAGAGGACCGTCTGGGCCTTCTCCGGGTCCAGTGTGGTGAGCTGGGTGCGTGCCGTCACCGTGAAACTCGACGCTCCGGTGACCGGGGAGGTGGCGGTGGACGCGTAGTCCCCGGCGCCGTCCAGGAGCAGGTGGCCGGCCCCGACCATGGGGAACGGGTCGGGCGACAGCGGGTCGGTCGGCGCGAGGGCGATCTTCGCGTCGCCCGCGAGGGCGAGCGGCTGGCCGCCGCCCGTCTCCGCGGCCTTGCGGTCCGCCTCCGCGTCGAGCTGCCAGTAGCCCTGACGGCTCGGCCGCACGGTCATCAGCTCGGCGACCTGTGCCGCGGGCAGCACCCGGTCGAAGACCCGGACCTCGGCGACGTCACCGGTGAAGTGGTCCCGGTAGCCGCTCTTGGCCGTGGTGCGGCCGATCTGGAGCGGGCCGTACGACTTCCACACGGAACGGCGCTGCGAGACGCCCTTGGAGTCCTTGTTGATGTACAGCCGGAGTTCCGACTTGGCCGCGTCGTACACGCCGGTCAGCAGCACCCACTGGTCCTTGACCACGGTGATGCCGGTGGAGACGGCCTTCCACTTGCCGAGCGAGTCGACGTCGGTGACGGGTACGGAGAACGCCCAGGTGCCCGCGGTGTGGTCGTAGCCCAGGGTGAAGCCGGGCTCGCCGGTTCCGTCCTGGCTGACGACGGCCATGTCGCGGTCCAGTGCGGTCGGGCGGACCCAGGCGCTGACGCTGAAGCTCTCCGAGGAGTCCAGCACCGTCTCGTTGACGTCGGCGTAGGAGTCGGTGGTGCCGTCGAAGCGGGCCGCCGCGTCGACCTTGCCGCCGGGGCCCTCGACACCGAAGGTGACGCCGCTGCCGGTGTCCGCGGAGAACACGCCCGTCTCGTCGTGGGCCTGGCCGCTGCCGGGCTCGTCGGCGAGGTTCCACTGGGCGGCGACGGGTGCGCCGTCGGTCACCAGGAACTCGTAGTGCGCTTTGGTACTGGGGTTCTCGGCCTTGTCGACCGCGATGACGTCCACCCAGTGCCGGCCGGCGCGCGTCGGCATCCAGGTCACGGTCGCGGGTCCGCCGGGCTTGGAGGCGTTGACGGTGGTGGCCGGGGTGGCCGTGCCGTCGAACGCGTACCGGTACTTCACGACGTCGGTGTCCGGCACCGAGTCGTTCGGGTTCGGCGAGAAGGTGAAGGATCCGTAGGTGCCGACGCCGTCGTGGTAGACGGTGTCGGACGGGTACTCCTTGGAGAGCACGTTCGGCTTGCCCGGCAGCGTCCTGTCGTACATGAACTCGCAGCGGACCGTGGTGCCGTCATAGCTCCACGGGCCGTAGCCGTCCCCGTCGTAGGCGCGGGCGCTCCAGTAGATGACGGTGTTCTGCGGAATCGTGGACTTCACGGTGTGGGTGAATTTGGTGCTGGAGGTCGGTGCGAGCCAGGAGGGGGTGAGGTAGGTGTACGACTTCGCCTCCTTGCTGACCGGGTCCGTCCAGTCCACCTTGAACTCGACCTTGACCTTGTCGGTCTGTCCGTTGCCGTGGTCGGGGTCGCTCGCCACCGCCTGGAGCTGGGGCGGGACCTCGGCGTACGGGCGCCCGGCGCCCGAGGTGCACACACCGCCCGGGTTCTGGGACAGCGTGGTGATCTTGCGCGGCAGGTTGTTGTAGCTGATCGACAGGTACGCGTTCCCGCAGATCCGCTTCCACTCGGGGAACCGGCTCTCGTCGGTGGCCCGCAGGCCCAGCGTCATCGAGGACCAGCCCTCGGTGGCCGCGGTCCTCACCTCCGTGGTGAGCTCCCCGGAGGAGCCGCCCTCGAAGTGCAGGTTGGCCTGGCTCGAACAGCTCGTCGGCGAGATGGCCTTGTCGACGGTGCCGATGTGGTCGGTCCAGTCGTCCGAGGTGTTGGACCAGTTGCTGGAGGAGGTGATGCTGTAGTTCTTGCCGCCGATGCGGTAGAGCCGGATCGGCTCCGCGGTCGGGGAGGCGCTGTAGATGTGGGCGACCCGGGCGGAGAACGTCGCGCCGAGGATCTGCTTCCCCTTGTAGAACGACATCGGCATGGTGAACAGCAGCCGGCGTACGCCGACCCCGTTGCAGGACACCGGGTTGTAGTCGGTGGGGCACTTGCCGACACCGGCGCTGTCGGAGTACTTCCAGTCCTGCTCGCTCGGCATGCCCGACATCACACCGGTCCACGCCGTACGCGACGTGGTGCGCTGGATCGGGTCGATGACGACCGGGAAGACGGTGTCCTTCGAGGTGAGCAGCTTCCGGTCGGGGACGAGCGACAGCTTGCCGCCGCCCACCTCCATGCCCAGCGGCGCGGTCCGGCCACCGCCGCCGGGGCCGTCGAGCGCGGGCTCGGGGGCCACGGAAGGAGCCGGGCTCCCGGCCGCGGAGGCCTGGGCGAGCGCCTTGGAGACGGCCTGCGGCCCCCGCTTCCTCGCCTCGGCCTCCTTGACGGCTGCCGAGTCCCACATGACCGGCTTCCCGGACTCGAAGACCGTGCCGCCGACGGCGGCGTCCTCGGCCTTGAGAGCGCCGGACGCGTCCTCGGCGACCTTGAGGCCGTGGGTGTCCAGCCCGAGGTCCAGCTTGGCGAGCCTCGGATCGGCGGCGGCCTCCGGTGTCCTGACGACCAGGAGATGTCCGAAGCCGTCCGACTCCGCCCGTACGGTGAGATCGACGCCGGGCAGCGCGTCCTTGTACGTGGCACTCCCACCGTCGAGTTCCGGCGCGGGCAGCTTCCCGTACGGCCAGGTCAGGGAGAGTTCGCGGCCCGCCTGCCGCATCGTGACGAACGGCTTGCCGGCCTCACCGCCGGAGAAGGACAGGGCCACGGCCGTGGCCCTGGGCACGACGGTGCCGTCGGCACGCCGCACCAGGGTCGTGTCGATGTCGACCCAACTGCCGTCCTGGAAGGTGCGGATGGGGTCGGTGTACTCGCGGGCGGTGAAGGTGCCGTCGGGCTCGGCGTAGATCTCCCGGCGCGCACCGCGCATACCGAGGACCTCGACCTCCTTCCCGCTCTTCTTCGCGGCGGCGAGCGCCTGCTGTTCGGTCTGTACGGGCTTGTCGGACGCGACGGTCTCCCGTTCGGGCCGCCCGCGCTCGGCGGGGGCTTCCGGCAGCGCGTTGAAGCCACCGGTCAGGACGGCTCCCGCCACCAGCGCGGCGAGGGCGCCACGCAGCACGGGGCCGCGTGCTGTTCTTCTGGACATGCGTCCGCTCTCCATGTCGTTCATCAGCGTGCCACCGCTCCGAAAGCGACGTCACCTGCGGGAATGCCGTTCTCGCCGGGCCTGAAGGTCTTCCCGGGGGCGCCGCCGGACGCCACGTTCCAGTCGAAGGCGTGCACGGCGTGGCCCGCCGCGGGGCCGTAGGGCATGCCCACGTACAACGCGGACGGGGTCGCCGCGAGGCTCATTCCGGCGAGCTGCCGGGGCGCGGGCTCTCCGGGGATGCCCCAGCCCGGGTCGATCCAGGCGTCGGAGGCACCCGGGGCGCCGACGAGCGGGAAGATCTGCACCCCGCCCTTCTCCCGGTGTTCCTCGGAGGACTCCTCCCCCGGCACGCCGACCGCCAGCCGGGTGGTGGTCGCCGAAGCCACCGTGTTGGGCGAGGTGTTGACCGCGGCGAGGCGCTGTCCGAAGAAGTCGCCCGGTTCGGTCTCCTCCTCGGCGTTGGCCGAGTTCTGGTCGATCCAGTTGACCTCGGTGAAGCTCCCGGAGGCGGTGATGCGGAAGACCTGGACGGCCCCCGCGTCGACCGTGGTGGCCAGGTCCTCGCCCGGAATGCCCACCGCCAGGAGGGACTCGGTGGTCGACGTGGCGCCGGCCGGCCGGTGGGGGACCATGGCCAGCGCGGTACCGAAGCCGTCTCCCGCCTCCTCGGCACCCAGGATCGCGTCCTGGTCCTGCGCGAGTCCGACCAGCGGTTTGGGCAGTCCGGAGACGAGGGTGTGGCTGAAGACCGCGACCCCTCCGGCGAACGGCACCGTACCGATCGCCTCCCCCGGTGTGCCGACGGCGAAGTGCGTGGGTGTGGCCGCGAACGACGCGCCGAAGCGGTCGTCCGCTTCGGGGTCGCCGGGAACCGCGCCGGCGGTGGTGGTGCCCTGGTTGATGCCGACCGCGGTCGCCGCGTCGGCGGAGATGTAGTAGAAGACGCCCATGTCCTCGACCGTGCCGATGGCCTCACCGGGAGCGCCGATCAGCAGGTACGAGGTGCCCGCGGCGGTCCTGCCGCCGGCCAGCGCGTAGCCGGTCCAGTCGCCGTCCTCCGTGCCGCCGCCGAGGGAGGCGGTCGCGCCCTGGTGGTGCTCCTTGACGGCCTTGCCCCCGCCGAGTCCGGCCGGGGAGCCGTAGACGATCTGGACCAGGCCCGCGTCGGGAACGACATCCAGGTCCTCGTACGGGATCCCGACGGCCAGATCGGCGCATCCGTCGGAGTTGGCGTCGTAGGCGGCCAGGGCGAAGCCGTACTGGTCGCCCGGCTCGGCGGCGCCCGGGATTCCGGCGGTCTCCTGCGACAGGGCCAGGTTTCCCTTGCCGCCGCCGTAGACGACGTGGACCAGCCCCGCCCGCGGCACGCCGTTGACCGTGGCCTCGGGGTCGGCGATCGCCGTGTCCGCGATGCCGTCCCCGTTGAAGTCGGAGTCCACGCCCGAGCAGCCGGCGGCCAGCGCGGCGGCGGGCGGCGCGAGGGGCGCTCCGGGGCCGAACGCGAACGCCAGGGCGGCAAGCGTGACGGTGCTGACCCACCGGGCTGCGGGTCTTCGTGGCGCGCGCCGCGGCGCGCGCACGGGTGTTCTCACTGAAGTGGTTCCTCTCCTGTCCTTCCCGCGCGATCAGCGCGCGGAGGTCCCGAATGCGACGTTCTCCGGCGGGATTCCGCCTTCACCGGGCTTCCAGCTCTGTGCGGGCGCACCGCCGTCCGCCGTGTTCCAGGCGAAGGCGTGCACGGCCCGCGACCCGGCCGGCCCGTAGGGAACGCCGACGTAGAGCGAGTCCGGGGCGGCGCCGAGTCCCATGCCGGTGAGCATGCGGGGCGCGCGGTCGGCCGGGATGCCGTTGCCGGGCGAGATCCAGCTGTCGGCGTCGCCGGGTGCGCCGAGCAGCGAGAAGAGCTGCACTCCGCCCTCTTCCGGGTACTCCTCGGTGGATTCCTCGCCCGGTACGCCCACGGCGAAGCGCATGGTCGCCGCGGTGCTGACGACGTTCGTCGCGGTGTTCACGGCGGCGATCCGCTGCCCGAAGAAGTCACCGGCCTCCGCCTCGCCCGCGACATCGGGCAGGTTCTGGTCGACCCAGTTGAGGAGCTGGACGGTGCCGTCCGCCTTCATGTGGTACGTGTGCACGGCGCCGGCGTCGACAGTGGTGGACAGGTCCTCGCCGGGCACGCCCACGGCGAGCACCGCATCGGTGGTCGTCGCGGCACCGGCGGGCCGGTAGGGGGCCATCGCCAGTGCGGAGCCGTACTGGTCCCCGGCCTGCGCGGCGGTGTCCGCGGTGCCGCTGCGCCCCTGTCCCATGCCGAACACCGGGGCCGGGATGCCGTTGGTGTTGACCGAGGAACGGAACGCGATGACACCACCGGCGAACTCGATGTTCTTTCCGGAGGTGTTGACCAGGGACTCGCCGGGCGCGCCGACGACGAAGTACCGGTCGGTGGCGGCGATCGTCGCCCCGAAGCGGTCGTTCGGCTCGGGGTCCTCCCAGACGCCGGTGGAGTCCTGGGCCACATGCGCGACGTCGTAGTTGACGCCGTAGACGTAGTGGAACATGCCCATGTCGGCCCCTTCCCCGCCGTCCTCACCGGGGGCGCCGATGACCAGGAAGGGGACGCCGGTCGCGGACTTGCCCGCGGCGACGGCGTAGCCGACCCAGTCCTCGGCCTCGTAGCCGCCGCCGAGCTTTCCGTCGGAGCCCTGGCGGAAGCCGTAGGTGCCGAGCGTCCCGGCGGCCATGCCGGCCGGCGAGCCGTAGACCAGCTGGACGAGCCCGGCGTCCTTGACCGTCGAGTCGCCCAGGTTGATGTCCTCGAACGGGATGCCGACGGCGATGTCGCTGCAGCCGTCGAGGTTGGCGTCGTACACGGCGAAGGAGAAGCCGAACTGGTCGCCGGTCTCGGCACTGTCGGAGACGCCCGCGGAGTCCTGCGAGAGTTCGGCGGTGCCCTTTCCGCCGCCGTAGACGATGTGCACGCGTCCGGCCCGTGCCTTGCCCGAGACGGTGGCCTCCGGGTCGGTGATGACGGCGTCGCGGATGCCGTCGCCGTTGAAGTCGGACTGTGCTCCCGCGCAGCCTTCCGCGGCCTGCGCCCGCGGCGCGTTCGCCGCCCCCTGCACCGCCACGGACAGGACCACCGCGAGAACGAACGCGACGGCCCCCCGCCCGGCACGCCTGCTGACAAGCGACATCTCTCTCCCACCCCGCACTTTCGCGCCGAGCCCGGGAGCCGGCGAGACCTCTGACAACAGATCAGGGCAGCGCCGGTCACCTGCCGTTCGACGCCCCGCTCTCGTGCAGAAGTGTGGGAAAGGCGAAGGCGCGGTGAAGATCGAAAAGGACATGGCGGCACACGGCACGCCGAACATCCTGGTTTGAGTGACTCTCCCCCTGCGCCTCTCCGCCGACAAGCCCCACCCTGCGACCACGAGAAGCGGAGCCGAACTATTCCACGAGGCTCTGACCTCGACAAGAACGCAAGTCCGACATGATCCACTGCGCGGCAAACACGAGTTGGTCACATGTGCCACACACTCGCGTCACGGTGTGCAGGTCCGTTCGCCGCCGGATCGTGACCGGGATCCGCCGCTCACGCGAGCCGGGAGCACAACGGGCCGCCCCCCGGGACCCGCCGGAAGGAAATCGGCGGGAAGGGGACGGCCCGTGCGGGAAATCAGACCTGGCCGAGATCCGAGCTGAGCCAGTGCTGCGGACGCATCCGGATCACCACCTGCTCGCCGTGGTTCTTCGAGGCGAAGTCGACGTATCCGGGGACCTTCTCGGCAGGGAGATAGCGCGCCGAGACCTCTTCCAGGTCCTTGAGCGTCGCGGCGCGGGTGTCGGTGACGGGGCCCTCGACGGACACGTAGCGGATCGTCGGCTCCGTCCGGTCCACCAGCAGCGAGAACCGGCCCGCCGCGCCGATCAGTTCGGCCTTGCGCGAGGTGCGGCCGGTCAGGATCACGACGTCACCGCCTGGCTCGTACTGGTACCAGATGGGCACGTTGAGCGGGGCGCGGTCGCCGTCCGACGCCGCTACGGCCAGCGCGGCGATGTGGGGCTCGGCGAGGAACCGTTCGCGCTCTTCACCTGTGAGGGGCACAGCACTCTCCTTCGTCGGGGGTACGGGATCTGCCCAGTGTGCCCGGCGGCCGGGCGCGGGCCGTGCAGCCTCGCCCACGGCAACGGCGTGACATCGGGCGCACCAGGGTCCTTTCACGAGCGTCCGGGGAGTGGCCGCCCCGCACCGGCCGCCCGTCAGGCGTGGGGGTCGAAGGGGATACCGGCGGGCTTCGCCTCGGCCAGGTGGTAGTTGAAGTTGCCGTCCTTGAGGCCGAAGACGGCGCTGCCGAAGTCGGCCTGCGACAGCTTGTCCCGAAGGTCCCCCGGATAGCCGTTCCAGCCGACCAGCCGGGGGAACTGCCATGCGCGGTGGTGGTTCTCCGGCGGTTCGTCGCCGGGGCCGGCGGGCCGGAAGCAGTGCGTGCTCACGCCGTCCTTGTGGTAAACGATCTTGGGATGGGTGCCGTCCCACCGGATCCGCTCACTGCCATGGATGTCGAAGTCGCCGTGGGCGGAGGTGGAGACGTACCGGGCCTCGTCGCCCTGCACCCACACCACGACATGCTCCCAGTCGTGACGGTGCCCACCGAGGCCGCTGCCCGCCACGGCCTGGTCCTTCTCGAAGTAGAGGCCGTACATGATGGCGCACCAGCCGTTGTCGCACTTGTGGCGCGCGTATCCGTTCGTGTTGTCCAGGTCCTCCGCGTCGTGGCAACTGCCGTTGACGGCCCCGGTGGTGCGGAGACCGGGAGCGATGGTCCCGTCGGCGCCGATGGCGGGTGTGGGATAGCAGCCGTCACCGTCGTAGTCGAAGGCGGGCTGGAAGGTCTGCTCCAGCCCGTCCGCGTTCGCGGGCAGAGCGGTGGGCGGGGCGGCGAGAGCGCTGCTCGCCGAAGCCATGACCAGGATCGCGGCGACGCCGAGGACGAGCGGGGCGCGGCGCATCCCCGCTCGCCCTCGGCGCATACCTGCTCTGCTCTCCACTGCTTCCCTCCAGGCCGGACCACGTCGGGCGACACGGGCGCTATGGGCATGCCCATGACACTCATGCCGAAACCTCGTGACCCCGCCCGGAACCGTCGGTGGCGGAACGACGAAGCGGCGGCCAACACCGGGGGCCGGCGGGCCGGTTCGGTCGCAGGTCTCCGCCGCACGGCGGGAGTCCGGCGCCGTCGGCGAGGGCTCGCCGCACCGGCGGCACAGGAGCGAATCTCCGGGCGCTCCAGGCGCTCCAGGCGCTCCGGGCGCTCCGGGCGCTCCGGGCGCTCCGGGCGCTCCGGGCCGGCTGGGCCCTCCCGGCCCCTCCGGCGCTCCGGGCTATCCGGCCCCTGTGGGCTCTCCCCGCTCTCCCGACCCTCCCGGATCTCGTGACGCACCCGACACGAGGGAGCGCCTTCACCGAGGCATCGGTCCGGGCATGGACGCACGAATGCGCCGTTCCGAGCGTGCTGCCGCAGGAGCGGCGCGGCAGACGCGGCTGACGCGGCCGCTCAGCGGGGAGGGCGTGGCACCGCCGGCTCAGTCGGGGAGCAGCGCGTCCACCTCGGCCGCGAAGAGCAGTTCCACGTCCATGTCCATACCGGTGAAGTGGCCCGCCAACTCCAGGGAGAGCAGACCGTGGAGACGGGTCCAGAAGGACAGGGCCCGGCGCAGTTGTGCCGGCCGGGCGTCGGGGTGACCGGCGGCCCAGTGCCGGTGCCCCTCCAGATACGCGTCGAGGTTTCCGGCGGCGGCCGGGGCTCCCCCCGGACCGGCGGCGACACACGCGTCGAGCAGCACCGACATGATCTCCGACGAGATCGCCGTGATGTCCTGCGGCGCGTGATACCCGGGCACCGGAGTGCCGTACACGAGGAAGTAGCGCTGCGGGTCCTCCAGCGCCCAGTCGCGCAACGCCCGCGCCAGCCCCGGGAGATCACGGGGGTCGACGTTCCGGACGGTGTCGGCGAGGCTCCGGTAGGCGTCCCGGATGAGTGCGGTGATCAGCTCGTCCCGGCCGGCGAAGTACCGGTACAGGGCCGGTCCACTCATACCCATCCGCTTGGCGATCGCGTTGAGGGACAGCGCCGACGCGCCGTCGCCCGCGATCTGCTCCCAGGCCAGCTGCTTGACCTCGGCGCGCACCTGCTCCCGATACCGCTCGCGGGGGGTCGCCGCAGTCCCGGCCATGGTTGCCACCTCTCACTTCGCATCATCACGCCAGCAGCCGGTTAGAGGCTATCAATACCGGCACACCCGCTCACGATCAACCCTCCCACCCACTTGACAGCACCACTATGACGGCTCACTCTAGTTATAGCTTATAACGAACACGAGATGCCCCATCACTGCGGAGGCCGGGATGAACACCGTCGAGCACGTCGAAGTCGTACTGCCGGGCAAGGTCGAGCCGGAGGGACTGGAGATCCGCTACGGGCAGCCCGTTCCGGTACCTGGCACGGGGCAGGTCCTGATCCGGATGGAGGCGACCGGGGTGTCCTTCGCCGAGCAGCAGATGCGCCGAGGCCGTTACTTCGACCAGCCGCCGTTCCCCTTCGTCCCCGGTTACGACGTGGTCGGCACCGTGCTGGCGGTCGGTGCGGGCGTCGGCCGCGGCCTGCTCGGCGAGCGGGTGGCCGCCATGACCAAGACCGGCGGCTGGGCCAGTCATGTGGTGGTCGACGCCGACGACGCGGTCGGGGTACCGAAGGGCGTGAGCCCCGCGGAAGCCGAGACCGCGGTCGTCAACGGCATCACCGCCTGGCAGATGCTGCACCGCAGAGCCCGTGTGCGCGCAGGTCACACGGTCCTGGTCCACGGCGCCAACGGCGGAGTCGGTTCGATACTCGTCCAACTGGCGCTCGGTGCCGGCGCCGAGGTCATCGGGACGGCATCCACCCGTCACCACGACGCACTGCGCGCGATGGGTGTGACCCCCGTCGACTACCGCGGCGCCGACGTTCCCGCTCGTGTGAAGGAGCTGGCCCCCGGTGGCGTGGACGCCGTGTTCGACCATGTCGGCGTCCACAGTGTCACCCACTCCTGGCGTCTGCTCGCCCCGGGCGGCACCGTCGTCTCCTACGGCAGTGCCGCCACCCGCGACGACGAGGGATCGGGGCTGTGGCCCGTGCTCCAGCTCCTGGGCCGGGTTTGGCTGTGGAACTGGCTGCCCAACGGACGCCATGCGTACTTCTTCAATGTCTGGGCCGGCCGCGCCCTCTCCAGGAACCGCTTCCGGGCCCGGCTGCGTGCCGACCTGACCCAGGTGTTCGCGGCATTGCAGCGCGGCGAGATAGCCGCCCGGGTCGCCGCCGAAATCCCCCTGGTCCGCGCCTCCGAAGCGATGCGCCTGGCGGAGTCGGGTACGGTCGCCGGCAAGGTGGTACTCGTTCCGTAGATCTCTCCGCCGCCCGCCTACCGCCTACCCTCGTGGGTGCGGGCCCGCCGCGGGGTCGACCGCGGCGAACCAGGCATCGGCGATCAGTCTGTGGCCGAGGGCTGTCGGATGGACCCCGTCCCGGGCCAGCTCCGCTGCCTCCCTCTCCTCCGCGGCACGGCTCATCACGAGATCCGCGCGAACCACCCGGGCCCCGTTGGCGAGCGCGGCCCGAAGGACGGCGTCGGTACGGGGCGACAGGTCCTCGAACCACTCCTGCTGTTCCGTGGTGACCGGGAGCAGGAAGGGCGTGATGACGACGAGCCGGGCGGACAGTATCCGCGCGGTGTCCGCGAGCAGGCTGCCGAGACAGTCCTCGAACTCGTCGACCGGGCTGAGAAGTCCCTGGTCGTAGCGCCGCCAGGTGTCATTGACGCCGATCTTGACCGTGACCGTCGTGGGCCGGTGGTCGAGGACGTCGGCGGTCCAGCGGGATGCGAGGTCGTACACGCGGTTTCCGTTGAGGCCCTCGTTGATGACGGTGGGGCCGGGGCCCTGCCGGGCACGCAGCGTCTGCGCGATCTCATGGACGTATCCATGTCCGAGGGATGCGGAATCCGATCGGTCGCGGCCCGCATCGGTGATGGAGTCGCCGATGAACAGGAGCGTGTCCTGCTCCGTGATGTGCATGTCTGGCCTCCTGGCACAGGGGGGGGACGGGATGGAAGGCGCTCGGTACCGGAAGCCGCGTACGCTCCGGTCCTCGCACGGCGAAGGGTGGCGGACCACGCCGAACAGGTCTTTCACAGACGCTCTCGTCCGGGCCTCCCCCGGATCGTCGGCCTCCCGGACGTCCCGGGTGCGAGGGCCGCGGCGCGCCGCAATGTCGTGGCCTCGCGCGTCAGCACGTCCGGATCGTCGCCGGGCACGAACTCCAGGAGCGCCTCGACCGGGGTGCTCCGCCGCTTCAGCAGATCGAAGACCCCGGTCCACAGGTCCTCCCGGTCCGCCAACGGCAGTCTGTGGTTGGCCGGCCACCACGAGAAGACGTGCACCGCGCTCACGCGGTCGCCGAGTGTCATGAGCCCTGCCAGCGCCTCCTCGTCGGGGGCGTCGAGCGGTGGCTGCCAGTAGGTGCGCAGATTGTCCGCGCCCACCTCGTCCAGGAGTTGAAGGGTTGAGGCAACAGTGTCGGTAAGAGTCTTCGTATGGAACTCCAGCGCCAGTTCCAGGCGGTGGTCCGCGGCGATCCGGGCGGCCTCCCGCAGGCCGGCCACGGTCTCGCTCCGCTCCTGCGGCGTGGCGGCCCGCGAGCCGGCACCGCCCGCCCAGACCCGCACCCGTGGCGCCCCGAGAAGCACCGCGGCACGCGCGATCGCCGGGAACGCGTCGATTTCGCCCGGGGTGGCGCGGAAGTACGAGCCGTACGAACAGCAGCCGAGCCCGTACGTCTCGGAGGCGTCGCGGACCGCGCGGAGGGCATCGGCGTCGTCCGGTGGCGCGTGCACGTCGGCTCCCCACTCGACCACCTCCAGCCCGGCCTCCGCGGCGCGGCGTGCCACCTCGGCGGCGGGCAGTCGCCGGAAGGTGACCGAGCACAGCCCCGTCCTGGTCACGACGTCACCCGGCCCGGCCCGCGGACGGCTGGCCCTGCGGTGCGCGGCACCACGTCTCTTCTCCTCATGGTCACGGCGTTCCTTCCCTGCGGTCGCCCTGCGGCGCCTTTGTGCACATTCTCGGGGCCGCGAGTCCTGGTGCCTCCACCCCGCGCGGGCGGCCGGCGGAGGAGGCGGTCCGCCCCGGCCGGACGGACGGACCGCCTCACCGGCGCCCTCTCACCGGCTCGTTGTCACGAGCGGGCGACTCTCAGGCCGCGTTCGGGCCCACGTCGGCGGTCGTGAGGGGGTGACGGAGTGCGGGCGCTGTCGAGTATTCGTCGGCGCCGACGTCCCGTGCGCCGCCGCGCGCGTCGCCGTCGATGTCGTCGGTCACGGTGGGACTGCCCAGGGTGGCCGCGCCGATCGCCGGACTGCCCGCCGACAGCCGGGCGATGCCGTCCGGGCCGGTCACCAGCTTCGGGTCGACGCGGGTGTAACCGCCGGAAGGCGCGTTGCCGTTGGACGCGGTGCCCCACAGGATGTTGCTCTGCCAGGTGAACGCGGTGGTCGTTCCCATGGCGACGAGGCTGCCGGAGGAACCGACGAACAGGTTGTCGGCGATGACGGCGTTCCGGGGCTCGTGCTCCCGTGTCTCGCCGGACAGGGTGCTGGAGTTGTCGAGCAGCGTGTTGTGCACGATCACCGCGCGGTCGCAGGCGTCGTTGCCCCGCCGCTCCTCCGTCGTCTCGCCCGAGTGGTGGTCGCGGGTGGTACCGCTGCCGATCACCAGGGCCCGGCCCGACAGCCCGCCGAGGTAGTTGTTGACGACGAGGTGGTCGTTGCCGTAGAGGCGCAGTCCGTCCGTTCCGCCGAGCAGGTAGTTGCCTTCCACCCTGGAGCGGTTGCCGTGCCGCAGCACGATTCCGCCGAGGCTGTCGCGGATGGTGTTGTACCGGATGGTGTTGTCGGAGGACTTCACCGAGATGGTCTCGGGGTCGCCGTTGCACCGCTCGAACAGGTTGTACTCCACGACCGCGTTGGCGCCGGACAGCGCCCGCCCGCTGACACCGAGCCGGATCGGCTCGCCGCCGTTGGCCCCGCCGAAGCTGTGGTCGGAGAAGTGGTTCCTGAAGATGTGCAGGCGCTGGGCCATGGCGGTCGAGCCGGGGCCGTCGACCACGATGAAGATGCCCGCGGTGGTCTTGTCGTGGAAGTGGTTCCGGTCGATCTTCGCGTCGTCCGCCCGCACGACGACCCAGTACAGCCCTTCGATGTCGGCGAAGCGGAAGTCGTTGCGGGTCAGCCGGATCCGCGAGCAGTTCGCCGGGAGTTCGAGCGAGGTGCTCTGGCGGAAGGCGAAGCCGCTGACGGTGATGTTGCTGGAGTTGGCGAAGACGAAGCCGCGCTCGCCCTGGAGCACCGCGCCGCCGCGGGTTTCCGAGATGATGGTGATCGGTGCGTCTGTGGTGCCGTTCTTGCCCGAAACACTGATGGAGCCGCCGGACGGAACGGTGTAGGTGCCGTCCGCCAGGACGATCCGGTCGCCCGGCGCAGCGGCGTTGATCGCGCTCTGGAGGGCGGCCAGGGACGTGACCGGAGCTGCGGCCTCCGCCGCGCCCGCCGAGGACAGTCGGGTGAGCGGCACGGCGGCCAGCGCTGCCACCGCGGTGCCGGTGAGGAACGTGCGTCGTTGCATGATGCCTCCTGCTGGGACGAGAAGGTGCCGGGTGGGACAAGAGGGTGCCGGGCCGATCCGTGCCGCCCCCGCGGCCGGACGTGCCGTGGACCAGCTGTGGCGGGCGGTGGGAGGACCGGGCCCGAAGCGGACCGGCCCTCCCACCCGGGCGGGGGTTCAGCGGGAACGGGGACCCACATCGGCCGGGGACAACGGCCGGTGCTTGGGGGGCCTGCGGGAGTACTCGTGCGCGCCCACGTCCCGGACCCGCCCGCGCGGGTTTCCGTCGATGTCGTGGGTGACGGGCGGCCGCCTGAGTGTGCCCGCGTCGATCAGCGGGCTGTCCGCGGCCGGTCTGGAGATGCCGTCGTGACCGGTCACCGTCCTCGGGTCGACGCGGGTGTATCCGGCGGCCGGGATGTTGCCGTCAGGAGCGCCGCCCCACACGATGTTCCCCGACCAGGTGAACCGTACGGTGTTCGCCATCGAGACCAGTTCCCCCGAGTCGGCGACGAACAGATTGTCGGCGACGGTCACGTCCTGCGGCGCGTGGGGGCGGTGGCTCTCGCCGGAGAGCGTGCCCGCGTTGTTCACCAGGGTGTTGTAGGCGATCAGGACCCGGTCGGGCGCGTCATTGCCCCGCCGCGCGTCGGCCGGCTCGCCGGGCAGGTGGTCGCGAGCCGATCCGCTGCCGATCACCAGGGCCCGCCCGGAGAGGCCGGCGAGGTAGTTGTTGACGATCACATGGTCGTCGCCGTAGATCCGGAGGCCGTCCGTGCCGCCGATGAGGTGGTTGCCCTCCACCCTGGTGCGGTTTCCGTGCCGCAGTACGATCCCGCCGAGGCTGTCGCGGACGGTGTTGTACCGGATGGTGTTGTCCGAGCTCTTGACGGAGATCGCCTCGGGGTCGCCGTCGGCGCGCTCGAACAGGTTGTACTCCACCACCGCGTGGGCACTGGACAGCGCCCGGGGACTGACGCCGAGCCGGATCGGCTCACCGCCGTTGGACCCGGCGAAGCTGTGGTCGGAGAAGTAGTTCCTGAACACATGGACGCGCTGGGCCATTTCCTCCGTACCCGCGCCCTCGACACCGAGGTAGATGCCGAGCGTGGACTTGCCGTGGAAGTGGTTGTGGTCGACCTTGCTGTCGTCCGCCCGCACCATCACCCAGTGCACGCCCTCGATGTCGGCGAGCTGGAAGTCGTTGCGGGTCAGCCTGATGTGCGAGCAGCTCTCCGGGATCTCCAGGGTGCCGCTCTGGCGGAAGGAGAAGCCGCTGAGGGTGATGTGGCTGGACGTGTCGAAGACGAAACTGTGTGCGCCGTGGAGGACGACACCGCCGAGGGACTGGGCGGCGATGGTGATGGGGGCTCGCCCGGTCCCCCGCTTGTTCCGGATGGTGAGGGGGCTGTCCGGAGGAATGGTGTAGCTGCCGTCGGCGACCACGATCCGGTCACCCGGCCGTGCCCGGTCGATCGCGGCCTGGAGCTCGGCCGGCGAGACGGCCACCGTCGAGGCCGCGACGGCGCTGCCGGTCAGAAGACTGCCGGTGGGGGCGGCGGCAAGAGCTGCCCCGGCCGCCGTGCCCATCAGGAACGTACGGCGTTGCATGATGCCTCCGAGAGTGTGGTGGTGGAAAGAGGGGAGCCGGCCGCCTCAGCCGTCGGCCCGGTCGGCCGGAGCGTCCAGGTACAGCTCGATGACGGGCACGGGGGTGTCGGGGCGCTGTACGGGGATCTGGAGGGTGAGCGTCCCTGCGGGCTGCCCACCCATCTCGGTGTTGAGCGCGGGCCGGTCCGGGGCGATGTGGATCCGGGTGATCTCGGAGGCGTCGTTGAGCAGTTGGGCATAGCGGACCTTGCCGCCGAGTCCCGGCAGGTGCAGATGGCGCAGCGGCCACGCGAACAGGTGGACGTAGAGCCGGTTGCCCCGCTGGGTGTACCGGCACTCGGAGGGGGCGTGGTACGGGGACGGGCCGCAGCCGCGGACCGACCGCTCGTGCAGGTCCATCCAGCGGCCGATCTCCCCGAGGACGGCGACGGCACGCGGTTCGAGGTCGCCGCGCCCGGTCGGTCCGACGTTGAGCAGCAGGTTGCCGCCCTTGGACACCCCGTCCACCAGCATGCGGATCAGCAGGTCGGCGCTCTTGTGGTCGAGGTTGTCGCGGTCGTAGCCCCAGCTGCCGTTGAGCGTCTGGCAGGCCTCCCACAGCACGGGCTGCCCGTCCTTGGTCATGGGACCGGAGGGCTGGTACTGCTCGGGCGTGACGAAGTCGCCGGGAAGGCCGGTCCGGTCGTTGACGAGGATGTGCGGCTGGAGTTCGCGGACGGTCTCCAGGAGCTTGGGGGAATCCCAGTCGTCGGGGCCCTTGCCGCCCCACCAGGTGCGGCCCGCGTACGAGAAGTCGAAGAACAGGTAGTCGACGCGTCCGTAGGACGTCAGCAGTTCCCGGACCTGGCCGTGCAGATAGCGCTGGTACTCACGGATGTCCCGGTCGGCGTTGGCGGCCTTGAACTCCTCGTCGTCGCGCTGCGGGTGGATGCCGTCCACGGGGAAGGAGGGGTGGTGCCAGTCGATCAGGGAGTAGTAGAGGCCGACCTTGAGCCCCTCGGCGCGGCAGGCCTCGACGAACGGCCCGACGAGGTCGCGGCCGTGCGGGGTGTTGGTGACCTTGTAGTCGGTGAGGGCGCTGTCCCACAGGCAGAAGCCGTCGTGGTGCTTGGCGGTCAGGACGACGTAGCGCATCCCCGCCGCCTTCGCCGCCCTGGCCCACCGGGCGGGGTCGTAGCGGTCGGGGTCGAAGTGGTCGAAGTAGACCTGGTACTGCTCGTCGGTCAGCTTCTCCTGGTTCTTGACCCACTCGTGCCGGGCGGCGAGGGAGTACAGGCCCCAGTGGATGAACATGCCGAACCGGTCCGTGGTGAACCAGGTGGTGTCCGGTGCCGGTGCGGGCGCCTGGGCGGCGGGCGCGAGCGGGTCCGCCGATGGGGTGTCAGCGCTCGGGGTCATGGGGCATCGCTCCTTGTCGTCGGCGTCCGGGTCCCGCCGCCCGGAGCGCCGTCGGCGCTCCGGGCGGCGGGACCGGACAGGCTGGTTGTGCGTGCGGGGCCGGGCCGTGGTGGGTACGGGAGGTGTTCGGCTGCTGCCGGACGGTCCGCCGGGTCAGCCCTTCAGGGCGCCGGAGGTCAGACCGTGCACGAAGGAGCGCTGGAAGAACAGGAACACGACCACCGAGGGCAGCAGCGCCAGCAGGGAGGCTGCCATCACCACTCCGGGGGTGACGGCGGGGTCGATCCGCAGGGTGCGCAGCGCCAGCGGCAGCGTGTACGAGGAGGAGTCGGTGGAGACGAGGAGGGGCAGCAGGTACTGGTCCCAGATCATGGTGAACCCGAAGACTCCGATGACCCCGAGCGCGGGCTTGCACATCGGCATGATGATCTGGGCGAAGATACGCAGGTCTCCCGCGCCGTCGATCCGGGCGGCCTCTTCGAGTTCCCTCGGTACGTCCTTCATGAACTCGGTCATCACCAGGATGGAGAATCCCCAGGCTCCCAGGGGAACGATCATTCCGGCCAGGGTGCCGATGAGGTTGAAGTGGACCACCGGAAGGTCGGCGAGGATCAGGGAGAGCGGCAGCGCCAGGATCTCCTCGGGCAGCATCAGGGTCGCCAGGATGGCGACGAGCGCCAGAGTCATCCCGGGGAAGACCTTCCTGGCCAGCGCGTAGCCGGCCAGGACGGAGACCGCCACCTGGAGCAGCAGTCCGAAGCCGACGACGAAGAACGAGTTCAGCAGATAGCCGAGCACGCCCTGGTCGAAGGCGATCCTGAAGTTCTCCAGGGTGGTGCCCGAGGGGATGACGCTCAGCTGGGTCGGGTCCTTGACCTGGCTGAAGGCACTGACCAGCAGGGCCAGCAGGGGCCCGGCGAAGACGATCAGGACCAGCAGGTAGGTGACGGCCTTCAGGATCCGCCCGCCCGGACTCCTGCTCTCGGTCAGGCCCAGCGCGGTCTCGGTCGGCGCGTTCACTTGCTCTCCCTCCGTCGCAGCAGATGGACGACGATTGTCAGGACCAGCGTCGCGAGGAACAGCAGAACGGCTCCCGCCGCGCCGACACCGAGTCGGTTCTGCTCCAGCCCGAGCTTGTAGATCAGGGTCATCACGACTTCGGTGGAGCCGTCGGGTCCGCCGTTGGTGAGCAGGAACACCTCGGTGAACACGCGCAGCCCGCGGATGGCGGCGAGGATGAACAGGATCGAGAACACCGACCGCAGTCCGGGCACGGTCACATGCCACACCCGCTGCGTTCTGGAGGCGCCGTCGACCTTGGCTGCCTCGTACAGACCGCGGTCCACACTCGTCAGCCCGGCGAGGAAGATCATCATGTCGTAGGGGGCGCCCCGCCAGATACCGGTGACCATGATGGAGGCCATCGATGTGTCGGGGTCGTTGATGAATCCCGAGGGGCCGAATCCCACCAGGCCGAGGATGCCGTTGAGCATGCCGTCCTCGGTCGGGTGGTACATGATCCGCCACAGTTCGGCGACGACGGCGATCGGCACCACGACCGGGAGGAACGCCGCGGAGCGGATGAATCCCAGCCGGCGGCCCTGTCCCTCCATCAGCAGCGCGAGCGCGAGGCCGAGCGCCATCGAGCCGGCCGTCTGACCGGCGGCGAGGACGACGGTGTGCCACGCGGCCTCGCGGAAGCCTTCGGAGTGGAGCACCGTGGAGTAGTTCTCGGTGCCGACCCAGCTGCTGCCGAGGTAGGGCTGGACGTCCTGGAAGGACATGGTCAGCGCGTTGGCCATGGGGATGAACTTGAAGTACAGGAAGAGGAGCAGTGCCGGGGCCAGGAACAGCCACGGAGTCCACCACCGGCCCGCCCGGCGGTTGCTCCGGCGGCGGCCGGCGGCGCCCCCTCCGGCCTGCCTGCCCGTTTTCGGCGCGGCTGGGCCGGCCGCCGCGGGGGCGGCCGGATCCGCCTGGTCGAGGCTCATGACGCGGCGATCCCCTGCTCCTTGAGGATGTCGGCGAGCTGCTTGTCGAGTTCGCCCAGCTTGGCCTCGGTGTCCAGATCGCAGTCGGCCATCAGCGCGTTGACGGTCTCCGCCGTCGTCTGCCGCACCGGGGTCCAGTTGGGGATGGACGGCGCGTACCGGCCGGAGTCCCGGTAGGCCTCCGCATAGGTGTTCCAGCGGGGGTCGGGGCGGACCTCGGAGATGTCCACCGTCTTGTTGACGGGCAGTTGCACGGTGAAGCCGGTGTCGCCCTGCATCCCGATCTTCTGTCCCTCGGCGGAGACGGCGAAGTCGGCGAAGGCGTCCTGGCCCGCCCGGTTCTCGGAGCCGGCCATCAGATAGACGGAGGCACCCTCGGCGAGCACGGTCGCGTCCTTGGGCCCCTTGGGCATCGGCACGACCTCGTACTTGTCCTTGCCGAGCGTCTCGTCGAAGCGCGGCAGCAGATACGGGCCGACGACGAACATGCCGGTCCGGCCCGCCTCGAACGTCTCGTTCGTGGGCGGGGTCTCCATGGTCACGGCACCGGGCTGGATGACCTTGTTCTCGCAGCCGAGACCACGGAACCACCGCACTGCCTCCAGCGATGCCTTCGTGGTCATCGCGGGCTTGTAGGTGCCGTCGCCCGACTCGGTGATGAAGTCTCCGCCCGCCGCCCAGAGGAAGTTGGAGAAGTACCAGGAGGCGTAGCCGCGCTTGGTGGAGAGGGGGGCCGCGAGGCCGAAGGTGTTCTTCTTGCCGTCACCGTCCGGGTCCTTCGTGGTGAAGGCGGAGGCCATCGCGGAGAAGTCGTCCCAGCTCCGCGGGACCTCCAGCTTCAGTTTCTCGCGCCAGTCCTTGCGGATCAGCAGCGCGGACGCCTGCGCCGAGTACGGCAGGCCGAACTGCTTGCCGTCGACGCTCCTGCCGGAGTCCAGCCCCTGGCCGATGAGCTGATCGGCGCTCTTGATCCTGTCCAGGTCGATCTCCCGGAGCAGGCCCTGGCTGTGCATGGCTCCGAGCTGTGTCACATCGTTCATGACGATGTCGGGAAGGTTCTTCTGCGCGGCCCGCTGCTGCAGCTTCGTCTCGAAGTCGTCGAAGATCGCTGTGACCTTCACCTTGAAGCCCGTCGCCTTCTCGAAGGCGGCGGCGAGCTTCAGGGTGCCCTTCTCCCCCGGTCCGCCCGGTGTCGTCCTGGTCCACAGTTCGAGCGGTGCCTTGGAGTTCTGCTTGGCGTCCACTCCCGCAGGCCCTGATGTACAGCTGGTGAGGACCAGCGCCGAGGCAAGGAACCCCGCACCGATCCAGTGCGATCTCTGCATGACAACTCCTGTTTCGCCGCATCACAGCTGGCCTGGAAAGCGCTTGCTGGGGACGCTAATGGGGTCCGAATCCGTGGTCAATAGTCCGATGAATACAAAAATTTTGCGATGGCTCGCCGGAGCCCCGGCAGGCAACCCCCCTCCACGACCCCGGGCGCCCCAGAGCCTCCACAAGAGGAATGCCGACCCCCAGATATCGCCTGACGAAACGGCAGACCAGCCACTCAGAGGCACCGAGCACCACACTTCGCGTCATCACGCATGACCGCGACGGCGGCCGGGGCAACCACGGCAAGGTAACTCGGCCTCACCTAGGGGCTTTTCCAGTCATCCGATGTATCGTGCTGCACGTTGCGCCGATCGAGGCGCCGAACAAGCCACACCAACCCGCGACATCCGGTCAGACAATTCCCCACACGTCCCACCGGACGCGGGCAGTAAGGATCCCTGACGGATCGCCAGTCGAGGTGCTGAGGAGCGCAACCCGCATGAACGAGCCGGCAGCCCGACCGACAGCACTGTTGGTCATGGAGGAAGAGCGCAGGGCGGACGTCTATCCCCGCGAGGTTCTGGCCGGGATCGACCGGCTCACGGAGCGGCAGGCGCCTGTCCTCACCCGGCAGCAGCTCGCCGAGGACCCCGACGCGCTGCGCGGGGTCGACATCCTGCTCACGGGCTGGGGCGCGCCCGTCCTCGACGCCGCGCTCCTGTCCCGGGCACCCCGGCTGCGGGCCGTCCTCGTCGCGGCGGGATCGGTACGGCACCTGACCACGCCCGCGTTCTGGTCACGCGGGATCCCGATCGTCTCCGCCGCCGCGGCCAACGCCGTCCCGGTGGCGGAGTTCACGCTGGCCCAGATTCTCCTCGGGCTGAAGCAGGTGCACCGCATCACCCGCGAGGTGGCGAGCAGCCGCAGCTTCCCGCACAACCCTCAGGTCCCGGGCGCCCACCGGTCACGCGTGGGCCTGCTGGGGCTCGGGCACATCGGCCGGCTCGTCGCCTCCCACCTGGCCCGATTCGACATCGAGGTCCTCGCGGCGGACCCCGTCGCCGCCCCGGACACCGCGCTGCGGGCAGGGGTCCGGCTCGTCGGTGTGGAGGAACTCTTCGCCACCTGCCATGTCGTCAGTCTCCACGCACCGCTGCTGCCCGAGACCCGGGGAATGATCGGGACGCGGCTGCTGAACTCCCTGGGGCCGGGTGCGACGCTGATCAACACCGCGCGTGGCGGACTCATCGACGAGCACGCGGCGGCGGAGGTCCTGCGCGCGCGGACCGACCTGACCGCCGTACTCGATGTCACCCACCCGGAGCCACCGGTCGAGGACTCGCCGCTGTTCACCCTGCCCAATGTGGTCCTGACACCCCACCTCGCCGGTGCGCTGGGCGCCGAACGCCACCGTCTCGGCGAACTCGTGCTCGACGAGCTCCGCCGCTTCACCGGGGGCCTGCCGCTCCGGTACGCCATCGACCCGGCCCACGCAGCGTCGCTGGCCTGACCCCCGCGGAAGCCGTACGGCGGAGCTGCGGCCACGGCCGGGCGGAGCAGGCAGCGCGCGGGGGCGGCCGGGTGACCGGGTACCGCGCGCCCCTCAGCCCGGCGTCACCGTGCGACCGCGTACCCGTCCGCCGTCCAGCCGCCGTCGCTGACCATCACCTGGCCCGTGATGTTCGCGGCCACCGCGGAGGACAGGAAGAGGGCGAGGTGCGCGATGTCCTCGGGGCTGCCGAGGCGGCCGCGAGGGGTACGGCGGCGCAGCGCCTCCGTGTCCAGCCGTCCGGCGGCCGACAGCCCGGCCAGCAGGTCGGTCTCGACATACCCGGGCGCCAGCGCGTTGACCCGGATGTCGTGCGGGGCCCATTCGACTGCCAGGACCTTGGTGAGAGCGGCGACGGCGGCCTTGGTCGCACAGTACGCGGCGCGCTCGGGCCCGGCGGTCACCCCGTACATCGACGAGGTGGTGAGGACGACGCCTCCGTCCCCCTCGCGCATGACGCGTGCGGCGGCGCGCGCGCAGACGAAGACGCCGGTGAGGTTGACGTCGAGCGCGGTGTTCCAGCGGTCGAGCCCGAGGTCGAGCGAGGGGGCGTTGGCCGACACCCCGGCGTTGGCGACCATGACGGACAGTTCTCCCGTACGGGCCGTGAAGTCGGCGAGCGCCGCGGTCACGGCGTCCTCGTCGCTCACCGGAGCCGTGGCCGTCCCGATCACCCGGTCCGGCCGGCGCGCAGCCAGCACGGGCCGCACCCGGTCCAGTTCGGCGCCGTCGATGTCGAGCAGCAGCACATGGCAGCCTGCTCGCACGAAGGCCTCGGCCATGGCCAGCCCCAGGCCGCGCGCGGCACCTGTGACGCACACGGACCTGCCGTCCAGGTCGGGGTAGACCGCTGCTCGTGTCGTCATGTCCTCTTCCGCTCCCGCTCTCTCCACCGCTTGCTCGCCGCCGCTCCCCGTACCGTCAGATCATGTGCATGCCGCCGTTGACATGGATGACCTCGCCCTGCACGAAGCTCGCCGCGGACGAGCAGAGAAAGGTGACGACGGAGGCCACTTCCTCCGGCCTGCCCAGACGGCCGAGGGGGGTGGAGGAGAGCGCGGTGTCACCGCGGGAGGCGACGTAGTCGCGGGTCATGGGGGTCTCGATGATTCCGGGCGAGACCATGTTGATCCGGGCCCTGGAGCCGAGTTCCCAGGCGAGGCTGCGGGAGAAGGCGAGCAGCGCGCCCTTGGTCGCCGCGTAGTGCGCGTGCCGGACGCTGCCCCGGTGACCGGCCATGGAGGTCAGATTGACGATGCTGCCGCCCTCGTTGAGGTGGGGCAGAACGGCGCGCGTGAGGTAGAAGACACCGTTGAGGTTGACCGAGATCACGGTGTTCCACTGTTCGTCGGTCATGTCGGCGACGGCCTGTTCCGGGTAGATCCCGGCGGCGGGTACGAGGAAGTCGACCGAGCCGAACGTCTCGACCGCCGCGGCGACGAACGCGTTGTTGCTCTCCGGCGATGCCGCGTCCAGGCCACGGGTGATCACGGCCTTGCCGGAGGGGTCGAGCGTCGCGGCGAATTCCTCCAGGGCGCCGGCGTTCAGATCGCCGAGCACCAGATTGGCACCGGCGGCGTGGAACTGCCGGGCCACCTCGCGGTCGATGCCGCCGCCCGCGCCCGACAGGAGAAGGGTCCGGCCCTCGAAGGGGCGGGGGTCAGTCCACGGGGCCTGCTGCGTCTGCTGTGTCGTCGGTGTCATGGTCATCCTCGTTGAACAGTTCGGGGTGTTGGGTCAGCTCCAGCCGCGTGCGGCGGATGTGGCCGGTGAGAAAGCGCTCGGCGTCGACGGTGTCGGCTCGCTTGATCGCCTCGATGATCAGGCGGTGTTCGGCGTGGATCAGCTCCCAGCCGCTGTCGCCCGCGAGCCGGGCGAAGGCGCGCCGGTAGTGCTGTGTGGTGTTCCAGAACCGGTCGACCATGGCGTTGATCTGGTCGACCCGGCATCCGGCGTAGGTGAGCAGGTGCAGACGGCGGTCGAGGTCCAGGAAGCGGTCCACGTCGGTGGTGAGCTCGATCTGCCGCGCGATCGTCTCCAGTTCGGCTACCTGTCCGGCGGTCAGGTTCGGGACGCTCTCGATCAGGGCGAGCGGTTCCAGCCGTTCGCGGATCTTGTAGACGCCCTCGCACTCCGCCATGTCCATCCTGGAGACCCAGGCGCCGCTGTTGGACTTCACGACGGTCAGGCCCTCGGCCGCCAGTATCCGCAGGGCCTCGCGCACCGGGAGCCGGCTCGCGCCGAGCTGCGCGGCGACCTGCTCCTGCATGATCCGCGCGCCGGGGCGCAGTTCACCGCTCAGGATGGCGGCCCGCAGATGGTCCGCGACGCGCTGGCTGGCGACGGCGGCACTGGGACCCGGGGCAGTGGAAGCGGATGTGCCGGCTCCGGGGGTTTCGGATGCGACGGACGGCTTGCGTGACATGGCTCTCCCTGGTGCGGTGTCGCGGCGGCGTGTTCAGACGGAAGGCTGCCACAGCAGCACCGGCGCCCCGTCCTCGTACCGCTTGCCGTCCGGGTAGGAGACCAGCTCCAGCTGCATCCCCCAGGGAGCGAGGAAGTAGACCCACCGCTGTCCCTCGCTGGGGCCCGAACTGGCCGTGGGTCCGCCCAGGATCCGTACGCCGTGCCTCCGCAGATGCGCGACGGCGGCGTCGAGGTCCGTGACGTAGAAGGCGAGGTGGTGGCCGCCGACGTCGCTGTTGCGGGGCGGGCGGGTCTCCTGCCCGGGGGCCTCGTACTCGAAGATCTCGAAGTTCGGGCCGCCGGCGCAGCGGAAGAAGCGCAGCTCGCGCATGACGGCGCGCGGGTGGACGCCGAGGTGGTCGCTCATCCAGGTGCCCTCGGAGCGGAACGGCCCGAGCGAGTAGACGTGCTCGCAGCCGATCACGTCGACGAAGAACCGGGTGGCCTCCTCCAGGTCGGGAACCGTGAAGCCGATGTGCTCGACGCCGGTCAACCCGGGAAGCCCACGCTCTCGGTCATTTTCGGAATGGATCCATTCATCCGCCATGACTCCCACAGTGCGCCGCCATAGGTGCCACAGTCAATGGACATTCCCGAAATCTGAACGTAACGTTCCGGTAACGAGGTATTGGCTATGGATCCATTGGCTGCGACAGTGCTCACCGAATCACACAGGAGAGTGCTCATGCCCACACACCGGAAACTGGCCCCCGCCTCACCGTGGACCGAGGTGACGGCCACCAAGAAGGACTGGCACAGCGCCGACCCGCAGCTGCTGACCTCGATGTTCACCCAGACGCTGCTGATCCGGACGTTCGAGGAGTACGTCCTCGACCTCGCGGGCCAGGGACTGGTCCACGGCCCGGCCCACTCCAGCATCGGCCAGGAGGGCGGCGCCGTCGGCTCCGTGCTCCCGCTGACCGGCGCCGACTTCGTCGGCGGCTCGCACCGCGGTCACCACCAGTTCCTGGCCAAGGCGCTGGGGTACGTCGCGCCCGGCGGCATCGACCTGCGCCGGCCCGTCGACGAGGGGGTGCGCACCGTCCTGTCGCGCAGCCTGGCCGAGATCTGCGGTCTGGCCAAGGGATTCTGCCGGGGCCGGGGCGGATCCATGCATCTGCAGTGGCGCGAGGCCGGGGCCATGGGTACCAACGCGATCGTCGGCGGCGGCGTACCGCAGGCGGCCGGGTTCGCCTGGTCGGCGCGGCAGGCCGGCACCGATGCCGTCTCGGTCAGCTACTTCGGCGACGGCGCGGTCAACATCGGCTCCGTACTGGAGACGATGAACCTCGCCGCGGCCTGGAAGCTGCCGGTCTGCTTCTTCATCGAGAACAACAAGTACGCCGTCTCCACCCACGTGGACGAGGCGACGGCCGAACCCCGGCTCTCGGCGCGCGGCCTGGGCTTCAACATCCCCAGCTGGCGCGTGGACGGCATGGACCCGCTGTCCGTGTACCTCGCCATGAGCGAGGCCGTGGACCACATGCGCGCCGGCCACGGCCCGACCATCGTCGAGGCCGAGGTCTACCGCTACTTCCACCAGAACGGCCCCTTCCCCGGCAGCGCCTTCGGTTACCGCACCAAGGACGAGGAGAAGGAGTGGCGGGCCCGCGACCCGCTGGCCCTCGTCTCCCGGCAGCTCGTCGAGAGCGGCGTCCTGAGCGCCGGTGAGATCGAGGAGTGCACCGCCCGCGCCCAGTCCGTCATGGCCGCCATCGGCGACGAACTGCTGGAACCCGATCCCGGGGGCAAGCCGGGCACCCGCCGCATCAGACCCGCCGAATGGCCCGACCCGTCCTTCCGTGATGTCGGCGTACGGGGCGACCTCAGCGAGTTCGAAGGCGTGCGCCTCGCCGACACCGCCCCCGGCGCCGGGCCGGACGCCTTCCAGGGGCGGCTGGAGCAGCGGAAGTTCATCGACGTGGTGGCCGAGGTGATGGGCCGCCGCATGGCACAGGACTCATCGGTCGTCGTCATGGGCGAGGACGTGCACCGCCTCAAGGGCGGTACCAACGGCGCGACCAAGGGGCTGGCCGAAGCCCACCCCGACCGGGTCCTGGGCACGCCCATCAGCGAGAACGCCTTCGCGGGGCTCGCCGGTGGCATCGCGCTCGACGGCCGGTACAAGCCGGTGGTGGAGTTCATGTACGCCGACTTCATGTGGGTCGCGGCCGACCAGATCTTCAATCAGATCGGCAAGGCGCGGCACATGTTCGGAGGCGACGGTCAGGGATCCGGCGTGCCGCTCGTCCTGCGCAGCAAGGTCGCCATGGGCACCGGCTACGGCTCCCAGCACTCGATGGACCCGGCGGGAATCCTGGCGACGGCCCCCGGCTGGCGCATCGTCGCCCCGTCGACGCCCTTCGACTACGTGGGCCTGATGAACAGCGCGCTGACCTGCAAGGACCCGGTCGTCGTCCTGGAGCACACCGACCTGTACAACGCGGTCGGCCCGGGTCCGGTCGACGACTTCGACTACTGCCTGCCCGTGGGCAGGGCCGCCGTGCGCCGCACCGGATCGCGGATCACCGTCGTCTCCTACCTCGCGATGACCGGCCATGTCCTGGAAGCCGTCGAGCAGCTGGGGCTGGATGCCGAGGTCATCGATCTGCGCTGGCTGGACCGCGCCAGTCTCGACTGGGACACCCTCGGCGAGAGCATCCGCAAGACCAACAACGTGCTCATCGCCGAGCAGGGCCCCGTCGGCACCTCCTACGGCGGCTGGCTGGCCGACGAGATCCAGCGCCGCTACTTCGACTGGCTCGACCAGCCGGTCCAGCGCGTCCAGGCCGGTGAGTCCTCGCCGAGCATCAGCAAGGTGCTGGAGCGGGCGGCCATCGCGCGGACCGAAGAGGTCGTGGCAGCGCTCCAGCGGGTCACCGGGAACTGACCCTCCCCGTACGGCAGAACACCCAGGAGGGTTGATCATGGCAGAACTGTTCCGAATGCCCGCTGTGGCCGCCGACGCGGCAACGGCGGTGCTGTCCGCCTGGCAGGTGGCGGAGGGCGCCTCGTTCACGAAGGACGACGCGCTGGTCTCCATCGAGACGGACAAGGCAGAGGTCGATGTCGCCGCCGACCGTGACGGCGTGCTGCTCAAGACGCTCCACGAGGCCGGTACGGAGGTCGAGGTCGGGGATCCGATAGCCGTACTCGGCGCCGCCGGGGAGCAGCCCGGTGACCTCGGCGCGCTGCTGGCGGAGCTGGGCGTCGGCGTCACGGGGCCCGGCGAGGCCCGGCAGGCGGTACGCAGGGACGTGCCGGAGGACGCGGACGCGGAACGTCAGACGTCCCCGGCGTCCCGGACATCCCCGGTGGCGTCCACGCCCTCCCCCGCCGCACCGCCGGAGGGCGGGCCGGACCGCGGCGGGCGCGTCTTCAGCAGTCCCCTGGCCCGCAGACTGGCCCGGGAGGCCGGGCTGGACATCGAGCTGCTCACCGGCACGGGTCCCGGCGGCCGCGTCGTCCGGCGCGATGTCGAGGCCGCGGTCACCGCTCGCCAGGCACCGGCCGCGGTGGAACCCCCGGCCCCCCGGCCGAACGCACCCGTGCCGGCCGCCGCACCCGACAGCGCCGATGGTGCCGGTGACGCCGGGGATCGCGGTGACCACGAGGACATCCCGCACAGCCGCATGCGCCGGGCCATCGCCAGGCGCCTGACCGAGAGCAAGCAGCACACCCCGCACTTCTATCTGCGGGCGACCTGTGCCGTGGACGAACTGCTGGCCCTGCGGCAGCGGCTCAACGCCGTCAGCCCCGTCAAGGTCTCGGTCAACGATCTGCTGATCAAGGCCGTCGCCACGTCGCACGTCCAGGTGCCCGAGATGAACGCGATCTGGCGGCCGGAGGCCGTCCGCAGGTTCGGCACCGTCGATGTCTCGGTCGCCATCGCCACCGGCAAGGGCCTCGTGACCCCGGTGCTCCGTGACATCGGGAACCTGTCGGTGTCGGCGATCGCCGCGCGGACCCGCGCCTACGCGGAGCAGGCGCGCTCCGGGTCGCTCCGTCCCGCCGATCTCGAAGGCGGCTCGATCACCGTCTCGAACCTCGGCATGTACGGGGTTGAGGAGTTCGCCGCCATCATCAACCCGCCGCAGGCCGCGATCCTCGCCATCGGCGCCGCACGCGACGAGGCGGTGGTCCGCGACGGCGCGGTCACCGCGGCCAAGGTCCTCGGCGTGGTCCTGTCCGTGGACCACCGCCCGGTGGACGGAGCGGTGGCCGCACGCTGGCTCGCGGTATTCACCGAGGCCGTGGAGAACCCGGTCCGGCTCGTCGTCTGAACCCACCCCGGCCGGGCGGCCCGCGGCGTCACCGCCGTCCGCCGCCCGGCCCCGCCCCCTCGGCCGCAGCCCGCGTCCGACGGCTGCCAGAGCACTCCATGAGGACACCGATGTCTTTGATCCGCGGTTCCCGCACCCCGCGTGCGGTCACACCACCCGCAACCCCGCGCGATGCGCTCGGCGAGCTGGACCACCGCAATATGCGGCGGCTGATGCCGCTGCTGCTGGCCGCCTACATCATGTCGTTCCTGGACCGGACCAACATCGGTCTGGCCAAGGAGCGCCTGGAGGTCGACCTCGGCATCTCCGCCGCGGCCTACGGGCTGGGAGCGGGGCTGTTCTTCCTCACCTACGCGCTCTCCGAGATCCCCAGCAACCTGATCATGTACCGGGTCGGGGCACGCTGGTGGATCACCCGGATCATGCTGACCTGGGGCGTCATCTCCGCCTGCATGGCCTTCGTACAGGGCGAGAAGTCCTTCTACGCCATGCGCCTGCTGCTCGGCGCCGCCGAGGCCGGACTGCTGCCGGGCATCCTGCTCTACTTCACGTACTGGTTCCGCTCCGAGACCCGGGGCAAGGCCATCGGACTGCTCCTGCTCGGCGCCTCCATCGCCAGCGTCGTCGGCAACCCGCTGGGCGGGCTGCTGATGGAGATGGACGGGATGGGCGGCTGGCACGGCTGGCAGTGGATGTTCGTCATCGAGGGAATCCCCTGTGTGTTCCTGGCCTTCGTCATCTTCCGGCTGCTGCCCGACGGTCCCTCCCAGGCATCGTGGCTGAGCGCCGAGGAGGCCCGCATGGTGCAGGACGCGGTCACCCGGGAGCAGGCCGAGGGCGCGGCAGCGGCCGGCAACACCTCCGGATCCCTGCTCACGGTCCTGCGCGACCGGCAGATGCTGCTGGCCATCTTCGCCAACTGGACGCACCAGGTCGCCCTGTACTCCGTCGTCTACTTCCTGCCCGGCATCATCGGCAGCTGGGGCGATCTCTCACCGTTCACCATCGGCCTGCTGACCGGACTTCCCTGGATCACCGCGGCCGTGGGCGCCGTACTCGTCCCGTCCCGTGCGACCACGCCCCGGCGCTCCCGCAACTTCGTGGTGGCGGGTCTGCTGATGATGTTCACCGGCCTGATCGTCGCCGCGGTCGCCGGTCCCGTGATCGCCCTGCTCGGCTTCTGCTTCACCGGCCTGGCGTTCTTCGTCGTCCAGCCCCTGCTGTTCAACTTCCCCGCCACCCGGCTCGCCGGCAAGACCCTCGCGGGCGGACTGGCACTGCTCAACACCATCGGTATCACCGGCGGATTCGTCGGCCCCTACATCATGGGGTACGCCGAGGACGCCACCGGCAACCATCTGTCCGGCCTGTGGGTGTCCGTCGTCCTGCTGGCCCTCGGCGCGCTGGCGGCCACCCGGCTGCGCTTCTCGCCGAAGTCCTGAGCGCTCCGCCGGCACACGGGCCAGGGCCGCGCACCACACAGAACGCATCACGCACCACATCGATCCTGGTGTACAGAACCGTCACGAGGGTGTCCCATTCGGTGATCGTCCACCGCAATGGGGCACCCTCGTTTCACGTCCGCAGGCCTCCGCCTCGGTGACTACCCGGCGCGGTCATTCCGCAGTGCCCGGATGAGCCAGGGATACACCGGGATCAGGTGGGGTACCACGTGCCAGCCGTTGATGATCCAGACCAGCCGCCAGTACCGGTCCACTCCGGGATCGTGCGCTTCCTCGAACTGCTGGGCCATCCAGTCCCGGAGTTCCGTGTCGGGTGTGCGCGCGAACGCCTCGGCGAAGCGGTGCACAAGGCCGTCGACGACGGCCGCGGCGCTGTCGCCGAGCGGGTCGATGCCCGACTCCATGGCCTCGGCCACCTTCTGGCGGGTGAACGCCATCAGTTCCTCGCCGGCCTTCCGCTCGATGCCGAGCAGGCGCCCGCCGGCCCGGAACGCCGCCGTCCGGCGCAGCCGGGCCCGGAAGTCCTGGTCGCCGACGAGTCCGGCGAGTTCCACCCATGCGGCGACCTGGTCGGTGGAGGGATCGTCGGGGAGTTCGGGAGTGGCGGCACGCACCATGGCCGCCGCGGCCGGCTCTGCGTCCGCAGGGGCGAAGGTGGCGTCGATGAAGGTGTCGATCAGGTGTCGGCGTTCCTCGCCGGAGAGTTGTGCGAGCCGGTGCATGAGCTGGGTCTCCTCGGGATCGGCCCCGCGCCGGGCCACGACTCTCAGAACGGTCCGGCGCAGTTGCAGGACCCGGATCTGGATGTCCAGGGCGTCGGCCCGCGCCGCGGCGACTTCCGCCACCGAGAGCTCGCGGTCCAGTACCCGCCGGACGGTGGCCAGGTCCACGCCCAGTTCCCGCAGTGTGCGCAGGAGTTCCAGACGGTGCAGTGCGTCGAGGTCGTAGAGCCGGTAGCCGGCGGGGCTTCGGGTGGTCGGCGCCACCACCCCCGAATCGGAGTAGAACCGGATGGTCCGCACCGACAGGCCGGTCCGCCGGGAGAGCTCCCCGATCGAATAGAGGGTCGTCACGTCCATGTCCCCCACCCTGCTGTCTCCAGTCACTGGAGACTCAAGGCCGAAAGGCGGTCCCGTCGTCCTGGGCGAGGATTGCGCCGGTGTCGGTGACTGAGCACCGGCGTTCACCCGTGACGGAGGGGTCGCAGCGGATCTCAGACGCGGCGGACCCGCCAGAGCCATGTTGCCGTGCCGGCCAGCAGGGCGAGCATCGCCAGGTTGGCCAGGAGCGCCGGGACCTCGCCCGTCGGGCCGCCGCTGGACAGGTTCCAGGTGACGATGACGACACTCGGAAGGACGGCGGCAAGCAGTACGCCGGTGGTCTTCTGCACCGCGGCCCAGTGCACCGAGGTGCAGAGAAGTACCGCGCCGGTGACGCGCAGCAGGACGCCGAACAGCGGTCCGGGGAGGTCGGGGAAGACCATCATGAAGGGAAGCGAGAGGGTGAGCATCAGGAGCGGGACCAGGGGATGCACCTTGCCGCGCCGGGCGGACGCACCGGCTCCGCTCCGGTCCTGGGCCCCGTTCCCCGTCTCGGCCAGCGCCGTCGCCGCGATCGTGCGGGGGTCCCCCAGCTCCGCCAGGACCTCGCCGATCGCGGCGTCGGGGCGTTCGGCGCGCGTCACCTCGATGTGTTCGGCGAGGTCGGCGAGGAGTTCCTGACGACGGTCGGCGGGGAGCGCGGAAGCCTCGCGCTCGACGGCGGAGAGGTAGTCGTGTACGAGGTCGGCAGAGGTCTTCATGCGGGGTCTCCGGTGGAGGGGTGGGGGGTGGTCAGGAAGCCGTCGACGGCGTCGCGGAAGCCGGGCCAGACACGGGTGAACTCGTCGAGCGCGGCCCGGCCGCTGTCGGTGAGCGCGTAGTAGCGGCGGGGCGGGCCGGAGGCGGACTCCTGCCAGGTGGTGGTGACCAGGTCGTCGCGGCGGAGCCGGGAGAGCAGGGGGTAGACCGTGCCCTGGCTGGTGGCCAGGGCACCGGAGTCCTCCAGGGCATGGAGGAGTTCCACGCCGTAGCGGGGGTGGTCCCGCATCAGGGCGAGTACGCAGTACTCCAGGACACCCTTGCGCAGCTGGGCGGCTGCCCGTGCCTGCCTGGCCGGATCACTGGGTTCCATGCGACGCAAGATACCTGGTGGAGCAAGTGGATGGGAACAGGGGTGCGGATCCCCTTGCCCGATCAGTTGTGACTCTCGTTCTGCCACCCCGCCTCACGGCCTCCGCGCAGGTTCTGCGTGATGCCGCTCACCGTCGCGGCCTGCCGACAGTACAACTGCCCACGTTCGCCGTACCGGCCGATGCGCGCGCCGAGCATCTGCACGCCGGGCCCGGCTTCGCGGACATCGTGGCACCCGTTCTGAACATCGCCCTGCTGCAGGCCGCTGAGGACTGGCTGGCTCGTTTGCCCCGGATGTACACCGGGCGTGAGATCACCTTCGTACCGACCCGCGAGGCCTACGGCCCGCGTCGGCCCGCATTCATCAAGTCTCCCAACGACAAGCGGATACCGGCACTGATCTACACCGACGGGTCACGGCTGCCGGGCCCGGACTCGGTGGATCCGCACACACCGGTGCTGATCATGTGGTGGAGTTCGCCGCTGAGTACCGGCTGTATCTGCTCGATGGAACGGTTCACACCGGCAGCCGGTACGCGCGGCGGGGTCGGCTGAGTCCCGGGCCGCCGCACAAGGACGCGACCGCGTTCGGAGCGGAGCTGCTCGCCGAGCACGGCGACACGTTGCCCTCCGCCATCGTCGTGGATGTCGGAACGGTGAACGGGACTTGGTCGGTGATCGAAGCCAACGCCGCCTGGGCGAGCGGACTGTACAGCGCCGACCCGCAGCGGGCCTTGGATGTCGTCCTCCGAGCCGCTGGGCCGGCCGAGGCCGTCATGCCTCACGATCAACGGTTTCTCCGCGTGCCCGGCCTGTTCGTCAAGGAATGAGATCGAACGGCTGAGGCATGATGGGCGAAAAGACGTTCACCGGACGGCTGCGGCAGTTCGACCAGTTGCTGAGTGCCGCGCCTGAACGGGGGCGGGCCTTCAGGGAGCCGGCCATGGTGCCTGCCGCCCGCGGACCGGGTCCCGCACACCGCACCGGGGAATTCGCGGGCGTCCCGCCCAGTACCTGTCCTATTCTGACCGCTGCCGTCCATGCCGGGACGGGCCCGACGGAGGGGCGGCGGAGTGCCGGACGTGTACAAGGTCATGCTGGATGCCGAGTTGAGCAAGGCGTTCGATGTGTGGTCCGGCTATCTGAACGCCCGGACCGGCGAGGATCCTCAGGTCCGTGCACGGCTGCGCTCCACGTTGCAGTCGGCCCGTGCGGCAGCGGCCGGGGGCGATCCCGCGTATGCGCGCGCCCTGGTGGCGGAGATGTACGAGGATTCCCGAGAAGCGGGCCTTCCCTGGGCACCCGTGCCGCCCGGCCCGTGCGCGGCGGACCGGCAGGCCCGCGACTACGTCAAGGACGAACTGCGGCAGGTGCTTCCTGTGCACCTGCGCGAGGATCTCGACAGCATCGCGATCTATCTGAGTGTCACAGGCCGCCGCCTGCAGAACGCTCCCGGCCTCGACGCCGCCGCCCACCAGGACATCCTCTACATCTCGGCCCGCGCCGGAATGGCCCTTGATCTCGCCCACCCGACAGCAGCGCGACGGGAACTGGAACGCCTCCAAGCAATCGCGCGACGCCACGGCGTGGAGCCCTGAGAACCGGGCGGCATCGGCCGTGGTCCGTCCCCGGCAGGTGTGCGTCGTACAGCAGCGGCGCCTGATGCCGATATGCGGTACGCGTGCGGGCGGGCGAGCAGTCGCGCTGCTCACCGCCCACGCAGCACCAGTCGAAGATCATTTGTCGGGACAGACCCCGGCCGTGGCGAGAAGAGTGACGAGAAGGCCGGCACATGACCGCGTGGCGAGCTCTAGTAGGGCTTGGTCATGTTGGTGCGGGGTCTGGCATGTCGCGGTGACAGGCGGGGCAGGCGCCGCACCACACCGGTCACCACCACCGACTTGGACGACGGCGACATCCACCACCCCCCTGCTCCTCCAGCTCCTGGTCCGCCACAGCATCGGCATCGGACCACCGGGCACGCTCCTTCCGGCTGCGGCGCATCATGACGCCGCCTGCTGCCGCAGGCGCAACCGCCGCTGCTGCTCGGCCTGATCCAGCTGCGCCCAGCGCTCGAACGCCTCCCGCACCAGATCCGTCAGCTCGCCCAGCACCGGGGGATGCCCAGAGAAAGACCCCCCTTCCCCGCTGCCTGCCTCGCCAGGTATCTTGCATCACATGGAACCAGGTTATTCAGCTAAGCAGGCTCGGGCAACCGCCCAGCTGCGCAAGGGCGTCCTGGAGTACTGCGTCCTCGCTCTCATGCGGGACCGCCCTCGCTACGGCGTGGAACTCCTGGCCGCCCTGGAGGACTCCGGTGCCCTGGCCACCAGCCAGGGCACCGTCTATCCGCTGCTCTCCCGGCTCCGCCGCGACGACCTGGTCACCACCACCTGGCAGGAGTCCGCCGTCGGGCCGCCGCGCCGCTACTACGCGCTCACCGCCAGCGGCCGGGCCGCGCTTGAGGAGTTCACTCTCCTGTGGCCCGGCTTCCGCAACGCCGTCGACGCTTTCTTGAACGTCCCCCGCCCCTCCCCTGGAGACCCCGCATGAAGACCGCCGAAATTGTCCAGGACTACCTCCGCGCCGTCGAACGCGAGGCATCCGCACTGCCCGCAGAGCGCCGCCAGGAACTCCTCGCCGACCTCGCCGAACACATCGAGGTCACCCGTGCCGAACGCCCCGGCACCGCGGTCGTCGTGGTCCTGGCCGAACTGGGCGACCCCCGCACGATCGCGGCGACGGCACTGGCCGAGGCCGCCCACGGGAACGCCTGGGTCCCGGCACACAGCCAAGGCGACGACGCCCCGTCCGCCCGGCCCGGCAGAGTCCACCCCCTGGTCCCGCTCCTGATGCTCACCCTCGTCGTCCCCTTCGGGATGGTCTTCCCCGACCAGCCGGGGCCTGTGTTCGGCGTCCTGTTCCGCGTCACCGGCGCCGTCCTGCTGTGCACCTCGGTGCACTGGCGGGCCGTCCAGAAAACCACCGGCGTCCTGCTGACCGCCGTCCTGCCCACGGTCCTCATCGCCACCTGGAACCTCTCCTCCGGCGTCCTGCAGGAGGACAGCGTCGCTCCCGCTCTCCTGCCCAACCTGGTAATCACCGCCCTGATTGCCGCCGCGTGCACCTGGCTCTGGCGGATCCGCCGCGCCTGAGATACAGACGCGGCGCCCACCGCTACTAGCTCGTAGAGCTGGGTCATGTCGGTGCGGGGTCTGGCATGTCGCGGTGACAGGCGGGGCAGGCGCCGGTCCAGATCACGAGGAGTATCTGCAGCTCGCGGACAACTCGGCAGAGGCTCAGGCCGACGCCGTCTCTTCTGGGGATCGGCTCGGTCGCTGAAGGGTGCAGAAGGCGTGGGCGACCGGGACGAGGGTGACGTGGTGGTGCCGGCCTGGCCAGGTCCGGCCTTCGAAGTGGGCCGGGCCCAGGGCCTGTTTCATCTCGCGGTAGTCGTTCTCGACGCGCCAGCGGAGCTTCGCGGTGCGCACGAGGACGGGCAACGGGGTGGTCCCGGGCAGGTTGGAGAGCCAGAACTGCACGGGCTCGTCCTGGCCGGCGGGCCATTCGGCCAGCAGCCAGCGGACCGGAAGCTCGGTGACGGCCGTGGCCTTGCGGATCTCGCGTCCGGCGGGCCGAACCCGCAGGGCCACGAAGCGCGAGTACATGCGCTTGTACCCGTTGCGGCCACTGCCCGGCCGCGATCCCTCCCTCCACTGCACCGGCCGCGCGGAGTTCTTACCGGCCGCGATGACCAGGCTCCTCACCCGCTGGGCCGGCTCGGGGTAGGCAGGAACCGGCCGTGGGCCGCGGCCGGAGTAGGCCGGGGTGCAGGGCTGTGCGTCTTCGGGTGCGCGGTGGTCGTGGTCGAGATGCCGACCACGTAGTCGAGGCTGCGTTCTTCCAGGCCGAGCCGGAAGGCTGCGGTGTCCCCGTAGCCGCCGTCGGCGATGACCTGAGGCACCTCGATGCCCCAGGACCGCGTCTCGTCGATCACGTCGAGGGCCAGCTGCCACTTCTCGACATGGCCCACCTGGACGGGGATGGCGCACTTGTCGCGGCGGGCTACCTTGGCCGGGTCGGCCTTGGGCGAGGCGGGATCCCAGCTCCCGGGCAGGAACAGACACCAGTTCACGGCCGCGGAGGCGCCGTTGGAAGCCAGGTGCAGCGAGACCCCGGCCTGGCAGTTAGGTGACCTTGCCCGCGGTGCCGGTGTACTGCCGGGTCACGCACGCCGACGCATCTCCGTCCTTGAGGAATCCTGTGTCATCGATGATCAACGCGGTGGGCTTGATGACGGGCTGCATGCGCCAGGCCAGACGGGCCCGCACATGCGCCGCATCCCAGGGGCTGGAAGTGACGAAGTGGGCCAGGGCCTGCCGGTTCCCGTCCTCGCCCAGGCGGCCGGCCATCGGCTCCACCGACTTGCGCCCGCCGTCCAGCAGCAGGCCCCGCAGATAGACCCCGCCCCACCGCCGCTGATCCGCCCGCGCGAACGGCCCGAACATCTCCGCCGCGAAGTCCTCCAGATCACACCGGACCGCAGCCAACTCCTCACTCAGCACACACGGTCAACGAAACGACCGATCAAGAAGACACTCCATCACGGACCGCACATGACCAAGCCCTACTAAGGGCTGTCCCGCAATTCCTGGCGGGCGCACGACGACAGCTACGGCACCTCGCCGCGTCGTCGAAACGCCCGAATACATCCAGTATGCGGGCGCCTCTCCGCCTTGCGATGCACCGCATCCGACGCCGCGCGCTGATCCACCAGGAATTGCGGGACAGCCCTCAGGAGCTCCTGCGCGGTGGCCTCGGAGGAATCGTCACCAAGGTGTACCGAGGCCCGTCCTGGACCGGATCGACCCAGTGCCATGCTGCCGCGTCGTGCAGGACCAAGGTGCCTGCCCGGTCACCAACGAAGTTCATCCGCCCATCACTGCTCTGCGCGACGAGCCCGTCCTTCGTGGAACTGGTGAGCATGTACAAGCCCTGCTGAACCTTGTCCCGATGAGGCAGGACGTAGTCACCCCGGTCGTATCGGTTGATCTGAACGTAGAATCGGCTGAGGTCGGAGTCGGCGTCAGCGATCCCTCGGACGACCGCTTCCAGCAGGTCGGCCGGCATGTGGTTGGCCTGCAATACGTGGTACCGATCGTCATCCTCGTATTCCGAGTCCCGGTACGGGTCGAATGGATCGCGATCCGGTGTCCGCGCCGCTGCCGCGGCACTCGACGGGTAGTCCTCGAAGAGATCTCGATGCATTTCAGCAATTCTTACGATCTCGGAACTGTTGCGCACCAGGTTGCGAATGAGTTTCAGCTCTTCCATCGCTGCTCTCCTCCGATGGCTAGGGTGTACCGCGTCTCTCCCCGTACCGGACTGGTCCAGCACCAGGAATCCTGCGTGAGGTGAAGTCCACTGCCGGCACGGTCGAAGTGCCGGGAGAATTTTTCTCCCGACCAGTAGGTGATCGCGTCGACCTCCGAGTCCTGAAGTGCACACAGAACCGTCCAGCTGTCGGGTCCTGAATTGCTCGGCAATTCCTCGCGAAACCTGTGCGGCGGCGCATAGGAGCCCCGACCGTACCTACGGACCACCATCCGATCGGGTGGCCCAGGAAGTAGCGCTTCATCAAGAGCGGACAGTATGTGATTCCGGATGTCTTCAGATACTCCGGTGAAATCGAGGGTTTCGAACCCGCCCTCTGCGACGCCCGACAGAATATTGTCCCCGCCACCCCCCTCCGGTTCCACCCCGACGCCATCGCCGTCAAGGAGTGAAATAATCTTCGCACCATGCTCTTTGAATGCGTGAATAATCATGTGGGCGACCTTCCTGGACTCTCTGACTCCATGGGCGGGGAAACTCCGGCACCCTCAACACGGACGTGCTCCGTTACGGGACAGCACCGACGAGACACCGCAACCGGTCACCCGGCCCGCGGCATCCCGGACAGCACCACTCCCCCTTTCATCTCCCCACCAGCGTCACCCCGACATCACCAACAGCGAATTGCGGGTCCACGTGTACTCTTCCTCGAAACCCAGGCCTGCGAGCTCGCTCAGCACGGCATCGGAAGCACCCATGCTCACGGTTTCGAAATGACCCTCGGCGCGCCGCAGCAGTTCTACGACCATCTGCCGGAGCAACTGGGGGTCCGACGGCTCCGTACAGAGGGTCTCTATCCACAGGTCTTCCGCGTCGTCCGGCCAGACCATGGTGAGAGCCGCCCCGAGGGCCGGGCCATCACCGGGACCGAACGCGATCAGGCAGTGATCCCTCCGCAGGTACGGGTGGCGAAGTGCGGAATGCATGGAGATCTCACCACCGCGCGCGAGCGGCTCCGCCTTCGAGATGCGTTTGGACAGGTCCTCGACAAAGGGGGCGTCTTCCGCGCGTATCGCGCGGATCCCGAACGGCCGCAGCCGTGCGACGTCATGCTGGGCAGCCCTTGCCGAGATCTGCGTGAAGTGCGAGGAACTGAACCGTCGAGACTCCAGCAGTGAACTCAGTCCGTCGTCTTCCGCGACAGCGTCGATCACAATTTCCAGCATGCTTGAGTGACTTCTCGCTGCGGCTTGCTCGATTGCCCAGTCGATGAGCTGCCCGCCAAAACCTTGGCGCCGCCACGGACGCAGGATCTCGCCGAAACACTCGACGAGCTCGAACCCGTTTCCCCTGTCGTGCAGGTTGGCCACGTACCCGACGAACTCGCCATCAACCCGAATGAATGCGGCAGAAGAATCCTCCATCGCCCGGGACACCCGCGACATCCGCATATGATCGATGCCGTCGATACCGTCGCTGCTGTTCCGCTTCAGCGCTTCCGTGAAATCCGGCAAGATCTCCGGTGTCAATATCTGAACGCTTGTCACAGCGGCTTCTTCCGTGCGGCGGCTATATGATGCAAGGTCCGCAGGAGAAGGGCGGACGTGGTGACGCCGGGCGCTTCGTCGGCTCCGGGCAGATACTCCACGAAGTCAACGCCAACGATGGGCAAGGCGTCGCAAAGTGCGCTGACGATCGTCTCGGCCTGACGATAGGTGTAGCCGCCCGGCAGTACGGTTCCGGTGGAGGGCATCACTGATGGGTCGAGCACATCCACGTCAAACGTCAGGTGCCAGACCAGGTCGCTGGGCAGATGACGGACCATGTCGGCCGGGTCTTCCGCCACCGCGGTGAGACCGGGCCACCGCCGCACCTTTTCCGACTCCTGCGGAATGTTCCGGGTGAGCTGGCGGATACCGAACTGAGCCACGCATTCCACGGCTTGATTCCCTACAACCCAGTCGAGGAAGTTTCCGTGGTGCATCCCTACACGCTCTCCGGTGCGGATCTTTCCGAAGTCGTGGTGCGCATCGAAATGGAGCAACCCGAGTCTCTGATGATGGCGGGTCAGACCGTCCACCACGCGGAGTGTTATGGAGTGGTCCCCACCCAGCACGACCGGAACTTTTCCGCTGTGTGCCGTCAATGCGACAATTTCCTCAAGGCCGTCCAGCAGGTCCTCCCCCAGCCCTCCGGGCGCTGCCGACACATCCCCGACGTCCGCTATGCCCACCCCGGCAAGCAATCGGCTGTCCGTCTCGACGTCATACACTCCGCATCGGCCGGCTTCGGCCTGATACACGGTGGTGCTCACGCGGCGCAGTACTTCCGGTCCGAAGCGGGCTCCAGGACGATAGGTGACACCGTGGTCATAGGGTGCCCCGATGACGACGAAATCGTCGGTTCCGTTCATCGCGTCATCGATCTTCACCACGGGTGTGCCGAAGAGGCCGGAGCCGCGTCCCGACGGCGTCGGGTGCAGGACCTCGCGCTCGCAGAGAGCTCCCGCTTCCACCAGCGTGGCGACTGCCCTGTTGACCACTTCCATGCTTCCCGGCGCGGATTGCTCCATACGATCCGCAACGGATGACGCCGTGGCAGGAACGGCGAACTGCATGAGGATGTGCAGGGATGTCCGGCCCAGGGCCAGTCTTCGGCCATCCTGCGGCCAGATCAGATCGGCGCCACCCTGAGGGGTGTCCTGGCGGGTCGCGCCCGGCGCGATCATGAGGACCGTTCCAGCGTGCTGAGTGCTCGCCCCGGTCATCCGAGCTGTCCCTGCGAGTGGGACGCCGAACGCCAGGAATTCCACAGACGTGTGTAAGCACCGTCCGAGGAAAGGAGTTCCGTATGGCTTCCCTGCTCGACGATATTGCCGCCGTCCATGACGACGACCTGGTCACTGTTCTGCGCGGCCCACAGGTCGTGGGCGATCTGGATGACGGTGGTGTCCTGCAGGACGGTGGGAAGGAGCGTCGCGAACCGCTTCGCCTCCTCCTCGGACAGACCTGCGGTGGCCTCATCCAGAATGAGGACCCTCGGCTTCATCAGGACCAGCCGAGCCAGGGAGAGCTGGCGCGCCTGAGCGGGGGTGAGGGTATGCGCGTCCGCTCCCAGTCGGGTCTGCAGGACATCACCCATGGCCTTGACCCAGCCGTCGGCGCCTACGGCCTCCAACGCGTGCCAGATGGCTGCTTCGGAAGCATCGTCCCGGACCAGAGTCAGGTTGTCGGCGACGGTGCCCCCGAAGACGTGGTCCTCCTGTGTCATCAGGACGATGTCGAGGCGGGTGTCGTCGCAACGGCCGGTGTCCGCCACGCGGATGCTGCCGGAAGCGGGCGTGAGGATGCCGGCCAGGAGAAGGGCCAGTGTGGTCTTGCCCGCTCCCGACGCGCCCACCACACAGACCCGTTCACCGGTGTGCACGGTGAGGTTGATGTCGTGAAGCACGCTCGTGCCGTCGACATAGCCGAAGGAGAGCTGCTGAACACTCAACGCTTCCCGCTGTCGCAGTGGAGCGTGCTCCTTCGGAACAGCGCGCTGAGCGGCAACGGGGTCCGCGGCGACGCCGAGGATCCGGGCGAGCGCCGCTCGGGCCGGCTGTGCCTCGCCGAACCAGTAGATGAGGTCGTCCAGCGGGGACAGGATCGCCCGCATGTACAGCGCGATAGCCGCGACCTGTCCCACCTCGGCGCTGCCGTCGCGTACCAGCCATGCGCCCCAGCCCACCACGACAAGCAGGGGGAGGTGGTATCCGATCTGGATAACGGGGAAAGCGTGCTGTTCGAGCCGGATCGGCTCGCTCGCCGTGTCCACCGCTCGCGCGACGGCGCGTGAGGCGGAACTCTTCCGGACCTCCTCCAGCCTCAGCGTCTCGACGACCTCGTGGCCACGTACGGACTCGGTGACCTGGCTCGATACCGCCGCGCGTGCCTCAAGCTCGTCGCCGTACGCCTTCTCCGCACGGCGAACGTACCACCGGGTCGCGAGAATGATGGGCGGGAATCCGACGAGGCATCCCAGGGCGAGCAGAGGGTTGATGACGAAGGCGCAGCCCAGGGTCATGGCCGTCGTCACCGAACCCACGATGGTCTCCGGGAGACCGGTGCGCGTCACTTCCTGCAACGCGTCCATGTCGGAGGTGGACCGGGACAGGATCTCGCCTGCGTCCGCCCTCTCCACATGGCGTAGCGGCATGGCGAGCAGGCCGGTCAGGAACTGCATACGGAGAATGGAGAAGACGCGCTCGCCCAGGATGAACGACCACTTCGCCGCGGTGAATTCGAGGACTGCTCCGACGAGCAGCGCCACCGCGATCACGGAGGCCGACTGGAGAAGTGAGAGCTGTTGGTGGGACGAGACCCTGTCGATGATCTCGCCCAGCACCAGAGGGGGAATGAGCCCGCAGGCCGTTGCCGCCGCGTGGACGACGACGATCGCGGTCAGGCGTCCCCTGAATCGCGTGAGGAGATCACGGACCCGGCGTCCCACACTGTGGGCGTCGGCCACCGGCAGGGTGTGGGTGAGGTCAGACACAGGTTCCCTCCTGACTGCGGAACACCTGGTCGGCCACGGCACGGAATGCGCCGCTGCGGGATACCACCAGGGTGGTGCGTCCTTGGCGGTGCTCGGCGATACGCCGGGCGACTTCGACCTCCGTCACCGCGTCGAGCGCTGTTGTCGGCTCGACGAGCACGAGTATGGAGGGTTCGCCGAGCAGCGAACGGGCCAGCACCAGGCGCTGCCGTTGTCCGCCCGACACACTGCGCCCGTCGGCGTCGATGTGCGTGTGCAGTCCCTCGGGGAGCCGGTCGATCACATCGGTGGCGCCGGCCGCCCACAGCGCTGCCTGGAGTGCCTCGTCATCATGGCGGGCAGTGGGGTCCAGGACCTGGAGGGCGCTGCCGGAGAGCATCGTGGTGCGCGAGCCGTGGTACCGCACGGCATCGCGCAGCGCGGTCAGGTCGTAGTCCCGCAGAGGTTGTCCGCCGAGAAGAACCGGTTCGTCCGCGTCCGGCGTCAACCCGGCGAGCCGTCGGCCCAGTTCCTCGGTGTCGGTATCGGTATCGGGCACCAGCACGCTCAGCTTGCCGGCCGGCACGCGCAGCCCCGTCACCTGGTCGAGGAGATCCGCATCCGTCGGAATGGGGCTGAGTCGGCCGGGCCAGTCGCCTTCCGGAATGTCGAGAATCTCCACAATGTTCTTGGCGGCGACCCGCGCGCTGCTGCGCAGACCGCTGTAGCCGGCCGCGGTGGAGACGGGCAGCACCAGATAGGCCGAAGCAGCGTAGAAGGTGACCAGGTCGGTGGCCGCGATGGCCCCGGACGCCGCGAGGTGACCTCCGAGTGCCACGACACCGGTGAGGAGGATACCGGGCAGCAGATTGCCGGAGACAAACAGAAGCGCCTCGGTCTGAGCAACCCTCACCCCGGCCTGCTCGGTGTCCAGGGACGCCTTCTCGAACCGTGACCGCATGACCTTCTGCGCACCGAGTCCACGCAGGATGCGCAGCCCCAGGGCGATGTCCGAACTCAACTCGGCCACCTTGCCCAGCAGTTCGCGGTGCCTCTCCTGGCGTTCCTCAAGGGGCTCCGCGATCTTCGTCGTGAGCCACATGAACGTCGGCACGCCCACGAGGATGAGCAGGGTCACCCATGGTGAGATCCACAGCAGGTAGGCGGATACGACAGCCATGCCGATGATCGAGGCGACGAGCTTGATCCGTGCGATGGGAAAACTGGTCACTCGCTCGACGTCGTAGGAAACGACCGTGGCGACCTGTGCCTGGTGTGCGGATGCCGCCACCTCACGTGGTGCTCTCGCCGCCTTCTCAGCGATCGAGGTACGCAGCTGTGCCGCGTTGCGCACCTTGATCCGTGAAGCGATGACATTCCGGGTGACGTTGGTGATGATTCCGACGGCAAGAACCGCACCCAGTCCCATCACCGTTGCGGCCAACTGCCCTGATCCCGCGTCCAGCGCGGCGCTCAGCGATGCTCCGACGAGCAGCGGTACGGTCGCCTCCGCCGCCGCTCCCGCGAGTGCGAGCGCCGCGAAGAGCGCGAGTGGCCTGCGCTCACTGCGGCTGAGTTCACGGACAAGATTGCTGAGCGGATTCTGAGAGATGTTGCTGCTCATTTCCATTTTACAGCGTCCATATTATAGGTTTCACGCAACTTGGCTATCGATGGGTAGGAGGCGATTTCACAGAGAATTTCACAGAACTGGTCCAGGGACGGACCGCCAAGTGCGCCCGCGGCAACCTTGAACAGAGCATTTCCTTCGGTCTTGCGCGGAACGATGAGATCGAATCGCGTGGTTCTGAATCCAAAACTGTTTCCGTAAACAATGTTGAGACGACGCCGCTCGATCTCTTTCCGGACTGCCGCCAGCAGCACGGCATGGTTGTCCAGCGTATTCTCGCGCAGCTCACAGACGATGAAGGGAGCGTTGGCACGGCTGGATCCTTCGGACAGTGAGGGATGCGCGAAGGACCGGAACAGTCCACCCGTACGGACTGCCAATCGTTCCGCCAGCCATGCGTTGTTGCGGAACAGACGGCCACTGTGTATCTGGGTCCACCGTTCGTCCAGCAGGAAGGGTGCGTCGAGCGCGGCAACGGCAGCGGCTGACGGACAGGCGCCGGTGATACCTCGTGCCGACTTGACCGTTTCCTCCACATGCTGCACGGTCAGGGCAGGATTCATGGCCCGATCGTGCTGGAAGATGTCCACCACGCCAAGATTCGATATCTCCATGCCTTGCTGATCGAGTTTCAGACCGGAGCGCACTTCCACCACGAGTGGAGCTCCGGCCGGAGATACCAATGCATCAAGGAATGCGGCAGTGGGCCAGGCCGGCGAGGCCAGCGTGGTGTCGAGAATGATGATGGGCGCACGTGCGGGTCCACGGCGCCACCCGTTCACCAGGCGGCTCACATTGAGGGCATCGAGTGACCAGTTGTACCGAATCGGCTCGATCAGAAGGACGTCGGCAGAATCTGGGCCGGACCACGCCATGGAAAGATCATGAGGAGCGAGCCTGCGGGTTCGCACTGTCGCACCGGAAAGATACTGAAGGAGCGCGCCGGTCTCGAAGTAGTCACCCCAGAAATCAATATGCATCGGACGCTTTTCCGATGGGCTCAGCATATAGGTGAGACTCTGGACGAGATTTGTTATCGCAGCCATTCCGCTGCTGAACGCGACCGTTCCGCGGTGCCATCCGTCCGGCGGTACACGGCCACTGGCGGCCAGCTTTCGTTCGAGTGCGTCGACGGGGAGACTGCGCTCGTAGCCGAGTTGAAGCCTTTCGCCGCTCGGGAGCTTGCGATGCGTGGAGAGATCCGGCGACCGCTCGAACTCTTCTTCCATTCGGTGCCCACGCCGAAGGAGCAGCGTTCGCGCACGGGCAGCTTCTTGAACCAGTTGCTGTTCGATCGAAAGATCATCTTGGTTCTTGAGGTCGATTCGGGTGACCGACTTTGCAAGTGAGGCCCACCGGGCGGAGTCGTCACCCCCCTGATCTGCAGCCAAGCCGGCCATGTCGGCAAGCAGATCACGCTCCAGGGACAGCCTCCCCGAGCCGGCTCCCGCAACAGCGCTCATCAGACTCTCTCGATCTGTCCCGACTTGAGGATGTATTCCTGCGGCAGGGGCAACCGGTTGAAGTTGCGCGAATTGGTCATGGTGTAGGCACCCGACGTCGTGATGACAATGCGCTCACCCGGATGCATCTCAGGCAGCGGAAGGGGATGCCTGTGACCGAGCGAATCTGCACCGAAGAAATCGTGCTCGTACAAGGTGTCACCGGCAAGCAGCGTGGGTCGCAGGGACTCGCCCTCGCGGCGCGGGGACAAGGGAATGAACTGAGGCTTGTGCCACGGAGAGAAATTCCATGCCGACGAATCCACGGTCAGTACGTCGGCCTGGAAGAAGGGGTGCCCGTACTCGGCGGACCGGACCGTCGTCACGAGGTAGCCATGAAAGGAGAGTATTGCCGCACCGGGCTCGACCAGAATGCGGATCTTCCGACCCGTCTTCCGCTCAAAATTCTCCAGGTCGACGGCCACCGAATCCCAAGCCAGCTGAGCCTGCTCGCGATCCGAGTAGAGTGCGAAGAAGCCGCCGCCGAGATCGATCTCTTCGATGCTCTTGTACGCTTCGGCCACAGCGAGCAGGTATCGCACTTTGTATATGACGTGCTGGGGGGACATCTGACCCGTATGCGTGTGCAATCGAGTCAGGCGGCACCCCGTTCGGTCAAGGACCTCCTGAATGCGGAGGTCGTTCGCGAGTACGCCGAACCGGCTGCCGGAGCCGAACGTGGCGATGTTGTGCAGCGACTTGGGAAGAGGGACTCTCAGCCGCAGCCCAACATCCTTCCCGGGCCGGCTGGTGCAGATCTCCTTGAACTGCTCCATGGAAGTCGCATCGACCATTACCTGGTGCTTGTCGAGCAGAGGGAGCTGGTCGGACGAAAAAGACGGCCCAGTGGCGGTGATGCGTCGGAACCCGGCCCCTACCGCCAGTTCCAGTTCTCCCACGGAGGCGACATCCGCTCCGAGGCCCAGACCGGCAAGGAATGACAGGACGCGCGGGGTGTGGCATGCCTTGAGCGCCAGATTCACCTCGGCATTCTCTACACGGGCCAGATCTTCCTTCAATATTTCCACCGACCGCTGCAGGTTATCGAGATCATATACCAGCGCGGGAGACGGCAATTTCCCCAGATGGTCGAGCAGCCCTTCGCTCGGCGGGGTGACGAGTGGTGCTGGCGCGGAAAGCATCTACTATCCTCCAAAAGGGTAAAGAATGGGCCCGGTCACGATGGATACGTGACCGGGCCCGTTCTCATTAGTTGCCGGCTGCGCGTGTGCCCATAGCGCCCACCAGGTCAATGCGAATCTCGCGGGCATCGATCTGGATGACATCGGTGGAGCCCTGAGCGCTTTCCTCTGCAACATCCACATCGAACGATGCGAAGAGGTCCGACAGGTTCGACTCGAGCTCAGTGATGTTGCTCATGACTTACCCTTCCTTTTCCTCCCCCGCGGCTCGGGGAGTTCAGATGTCTGCCGCAGTCTTGGGTCTGGCGAACGCGTCCGCATGTGAGCTCAGAATCGTTCCGTCAGGGAGACGGAACTTTCCGATTTCCCAGAGTGCGTGGCTCAGCCATTCGACGAATCGGTACCCATCGGGCCCCCATTCGTCACGGATCGGACCGGTGCTAAATTCGCGATCGAAGTGCGCAGCACGGGCCCAGGAAAGAACGAGGTTATCAGCTGCCAGCTTGGCAGCACTTTCACTTTTCGACGTCGCCAGCATCCCTAGGTAGAGAAGGGACTGGTGGGCGTACACATGAAAAGCGGCAAAGGAACGATCTGCACTGAAGCGACGAATTCGATCACTGCCGAAGGACCACGGGACAGCGATTGTCGCGCTCTCGGAATCAACATAATCCGGGCGAAGCAGCGAGCGGATCACGCTGATGTCACTGAGTTTCTGATGCAGACATTCATGGATCAGAAGCTCGGCGGCCACCTCGTCCCGCTCGAACGTCTGCTCAGCGACAAAGACAAATAGGGGCGCCGAAATAGTGTAGCCACTATAGGGCTGCGCCGCCCGGTAGAGAACAACATGGTGCACAGAACCGAAGAGTTCGTGTGCCAATTGCGGCAGACTTCGTTGTGCCAGTGCGATGGCTCGGGTGCGGGCTGCCTCAATGCTCTCCGTGGCCGGCCGCAGTGTGATCTCGACATTCTTGCCATTGACTATCGCGGTGTCACTGAACCGCTTCAGGAAGAGACGTCCGAGCCAGTGTTCCGTACCACCGTGCGGAAAAGTGGGCTGACTGTGCGAGCTGTCCGAGTATGTATCGCGTACAACCAGAGGATCCGCAAGAGCACGAGTACGCAGCGCAAGGTGCTCACTCAAGACTCCGCGCGCCTGATCCGGCTCCTCAGCCATGAGATGGTGGAGAGCCTCGTCAAGGGCGAACCGGCGCAGACTTTCCAGCTGAGGAATCGTTTCTTCACACAAAGAGTCGGGGTCGAATCCGCAGGCCCGTTCGCATGCCCAGGCCGCTCCTCGATAATAGGCAACTACGGTACCGGAGATGTTTGCCGCATCTCCGAAAATTCCCGTGGTGAGGTATTCCTCAGACGATGCGACCAGCTCTGCGGCCCTTTCACGCCAAGCGATCCGGACTGTCTGACTGCTCATGCGGAAACCTCCAGCAGGCCGCGCTCACGCAAGACTTGCAACCGATCTTTCACTATCTGCCGGGCTCGGTCAGGTGTATTGGCGGCACCAAGAGCCGCGACCTTTGCGATGATGTCGGCTTCCGTGCGGTTTTCGCAGAGTTCCAGCACGTACCAAGTAAGTCGATCGAGAACCGTAATTCGCACTGGGCTCACGAAGAAGACGAATGCCGCAGACAAGTCGGCGAAGGGCTCAACCCTCCACCCATCTGTGCGAGTCAGTATCATTTCTCCCCCCCGGGTTCCTCTTGCTGACACGTGCTCTCGAAGCAAGATCAGATGGAAGACAATCATCGATCGATGGATGCGTCAACGGTTTTCCGGGGGCAAGCCCGATGGCATATCGGACGTTTCATGTCTGACCGGGGGAGATTCCCCCCGGGAGGCCAAGGCCGATGGCGGAGGAACAGGTGATTCCCTTTGCGCGGACAGAAGCCGCCTGCTCGCTGTCCGAGGTACGGCCCGACACCACCCGATCAAGTCCAGTACGTTCCACAGCCGCTCCGGCTCCAAGCCGTGGCTTGCTTCCGGAGCGGGGAGCGGTCGGCCCTGGCCCGGGTGAAGACGCTGATCGGCCGGTTGTTCCACGTCCCCTGCACGGTGTTGGGCACATGGCGGTCGCTGCGACGGAAGGGCTGGTCGTGTCAGCGGCCCGCCCGACGGGCGATCGGGGCGAACCTCAGTGATGCGATTGTTGCCATCCGTTCGGCGCCGATCGTCGCGATGACGGCTCCGTCGCTGACCGGGAGCGGCATGTCGACGAGCAGCGCCCCGCCATCGGGCGGGCAGTCGCGCGAGACGGTCTGTCTCAGGATGCCTTCCGGTCGGCGGGCTTCTCGGTCTCGGTGGTCACCCGTGCCCCTCGGAAGAGCACCGGGAGCCACAGGAGACATGCCAGCAGGGGGACCGCGGCGTAGGTGGCCATGCCCGCAGCGGAGCCCATGGCGTCCATGAGCACGCCGAGGACGAGATAGCCGATGCCGATGAGCGCCGACTCCACGAATGCGATCATCGACAGCAGGCTCGCCCGATGGCGCGACGGCACGGCCTCGTTGAACACGTTGTCCACGATCACGGCGGTGATCTCGGGTATCCCGGCCAGGGTCAGGAACGCGGCGATGGTGACCCAGGCAAGGCCGAGGCCGCTCAGGCCGAGTGCCGCGGCGAGCGTCAGGAGAGACAGCGGGACGATGACCCGATACCCGATGCGCCGGTCCGCGCGGTCCGACAGCAGCGGAGTGAGCCCGCCGACGATGAATCCCGCCGATATGACCACGCTGACCAATGCGGTGCCCGCTCCTTGATCGGAGAGGGTCTTCTGCGTGAGGATGATGTACGGCGTCAATGTCGCATGCATCAGTCCGGACACCACGACAAGCGTCACGAGCGCTGGCGTGGCGACCCGAAGCATCGCCCGCCATGCTGTGGCGTCGGTGTGCTTCTCCTCGGCTCCGTCCTGCTCGTCCACCGCGTCCGCGCCGCGGATCTCGGGCACTCGTGACATCAGCACCACCACGGCCAGGACGAGGCACACCGCCGAACCGCCGTAGACGACTCCCCAGGAAATCTGCTGCAGTTGGCCGCCGAGGACGATGGCGGCTCCCGAGGTGACCGTCCCGAGCATGGTGAACCGGGATCTGATCCTGAGGTAGCCGGCCGTCGCACCACGACGCACGAGCAGGTCGTACAGCAGGGCGGTGTCCGAACCGGACACACATGCCATGCCCACACCCTGCCCGATGAACAGCGTCAGGAACACCCAGTAGTCGGAGAACGCCACCTGACCGAGCAGGCATCCCGCTATCAGCGTCTGGCCGATCACGATGCCGGCACGCCTGCCGATTCGGTCGGCGATGACTCCCGTAGGCAACTCCGCGAGCCCGCTGACCAGGTAGAGCAGTGTCTGCAGCAGGGCCACCTGCCCGACGGAGAATCCGCGCTGATAGAGGAAGATGACGAATACGCCGCGCTGGAACAGCGAGTTGGCGAGCACGGCGTATACGTAGAACGGGCGCGTGACACTTCGTGCCGCGCCGTCGACTGCAGCCGAACCGCTGAGGGCCTCCGTGATGCCGGTCATGCTGCGGGCTCCCTGGTGACTCCGGTGATCATGAGTGTGGGGCCTCCGCCGTCGACCGGAACCTCCGGGCCCTACGTCGCGCAGGATGCCGGGCCGGCCCGTCCGGGAACCATTGCCGGCGCCTCGGGGATCTTCGGCGGTGGTGTCAAATGCTGGAGACAGTAGCGTGCATCTTCTGGAGACCGTTGCGTACTTCGTGGAGCTGGCGTGGACGTGACATCGGCGCAGTCCCGGACCTCGTCACCGGCAAGTGATCTTCGCGAGGCCTGTGAACCGCTCGGTCCGGGGCAGGTGGGGCGGGCGGGGCAGGTGGGCCCCGATCGTCGGGAGGCGTGAAAGCCCGTGGGCGGCGTACAGCTCCGCTGCCCTCGGGCCGGGTTCCGCGTGCACGCCACCGGCTCGGGCTGCTTCGGCGGCCGGCCCGAGGTCCTTGGCCATCAGCGGGTCGGCGGTCTCTTCGACCGTGTCGGCGCCGGTGGCGGGCGTCGGTCCAGGGCCGGTGGTCGGCCGGCTCACGGGCGACGGCCACGTACCGCTGGAGCACGCCGGCCGGTGGCCGCGGTGCCCGGCCGGCGGCTTCCCCCGGCCGGGATCGGCGCCGCCCGTACGACCGCGTGGCCGTGAGATCAGCTGTCCGGGTCGGTGATGCGGCCGTCGACGAGACGGACGGTCCGGTCGGGGCACCAGCGTTCGGGGTCGTGGTGGGTGACCACGACGCGGGTGCAGTCGAGAGCGTTGACCGTGGCCGTCACATGGGCGCTGGTGGCGGGGTCGAGCGCGGCGGTAGGTTCGTCGAGGAGCAGGACGGGAGCGTTCCTGAGCAGGGCGCGGGCGAGTGCGACGCGCTGGCGTTCGCCGCCGGAGAGCGCGGTTCCGCGGGCTCCGACCTGGAGGTCCAGGCCGTCCGGATGGGTGTCGAGCAGAGGGCCGAGCCCCGCGCGCAGTGCCGCGTCGCGCAGCGCGGCGGGGTCGGCTTCCGGGTCGCCGACGCGGATGTTGTCGGCGACCGTCCCGTCGAAGAGCGTGGGTTCCTGGGGAAGGACGGCGAAGCGGCGCAGCCGGTCCGCCGTGGAGAGGTGCCGCAGATCGGTGCCGCCCAGGGTGACGTGTCCGCTGTCCGGGTCGTCGCCCCGCAGCAGGAGTTGCAGCAGGGTGGACTTGCCGCTGCCGGTCGGGCCGGTGATCACGGTGGTCGATCCCGCGGGCATGGTCAGGGACACCTCGCGCAGCGCCGGGGCGAACGCGACGCGGTCGATGCCGAGGCCGGTGTCGTCCGGCAGCGGGCGCGGGTGCGGCGGTTCGGGCAGCGGGGGCACGGTCACGAGCGAGGCGTACCGGTCGATCCCGGCGCGGGTGTCGCCGAGGGTCACCCCGAGGAGGGCGAGTTCATCGACCGGGGCCGCGGCGCGCAGGGTCAGCAGGAGCACGGCGAACGCCGTGGGAGCGGGGGCGTCGAGCGCGACGCAGAGGGCGAGCATCCCGACCGTGGGCAGGGCCGTGGCCAGTGCCGATACGAAGGTCACCGGGGCGCTGACGGCGTTGAGCCGTCGCAGTGCGGCGTACTCGCGGTCCCAGGCGTCCGTGAGCCGGCGGACCGCTCCGGCGGTTCCGGTCACGCTGCGGTAGAGCTCCTGGTGCTCGGAGAATTCCAGCAGTGCCTCGGTCGAGTCCGCGCGGGCGTTCCGGCGGTGCGCGTCCGTGCGGGCGAGGGCCCGTTGGGCGACCGCCTGCGCCGTGCCCGAGACCGCGAGGAGGCCGAGCAGCGCGGCGGCGTGGGTCCGGCCGACGACGATGCCGAGGCCGAGGACGACGAGCGGCGGGGTCAGTACGCCGCGGACGAGGAGTTCCACGAGGTGCGCGGGGATTCCCATCAGCCGGGGCACGCCCTCGCCCGCGATCCGGTTGGCGAGCGCCCGGTGGTCATGGGTGAACCAGCCCAGCGGCAGCCGGACCAGGGCGCGGCCGAGCCGACGGTACAGGTCGGTGGCGAGGGCGGCCCCGGCGAGGTAGCCGCCCCGGGAGACCAGCACCGTGGCGCCGAGCACGAGGATGACGGTGCCCACCGCCCAGCCCAGGGGTGTTCCGCGTACGAGGGTGGCCGCGAGCAGCGCGACGGCCGTGGCTTCGAGGGCGGTGACACAGGTCCAGGCGAGCGCCACGACGCGTACGCGCCGTACGGCCGTGGCACCGAGCGCGGTCCTCACGCGACCACCTCCCCGTGCTCCAGGACGATGCGGTGGTCGGCCCGTGCCGCGAGGGCGTGGTCGTGGGTGGCCAGCACGACGGTGCGGCCGGGGAGGGCGAGCAGGGTGTTCATGACGGCCTCCGCCGTGTCGGGGTCGAGGGCGCTGGTGGGTTCGTCGAGCACGAGCACCGGAGCCCGGGTGAGCAGCGCGCGGGCGAGGGCGAGGCGTTGGCGCTCCCCGCCGGACAGCGGTCCGGCCGGGGCGTCGAGCGGGACGTCCAGGGCCGTGGCCGCCAGTGCCGCTCGTAGTTCCGGATCGGTGGCGTGGGGGCGGGCGAGCAACAGGTTCTCGCGGACGCTCCGGGGAAGGACGCCGGGCGACTGGGGAACGGTGGCGACGCGTCGTGCCATCGATTCCAGCGGCAGGTCCCGGTAGGACGTGTCCCCCAGGCCGATCGTGCCGTCGTCGGGGTCGGTGCCCCGGCCGAGCAGGCGCAGCAGGGTGGTCTTGCCGGAACCGCTGGGACCGGTCACCGCGGTGACCGCGTGCGGTGTGATGGTCAGGTTCAGCGGGCCGACGAGCCGCCGTCCGCCCTCCCGTACGTTGACCGCCGCGAGGACGGGTGCCGGCTTCGGGTCCCCGGCCGCGTGGGTGGCACCGGCGGCTTCGTCCTGTGGTGCCGGCCCGTCCTCCGCGGGACCGGGATGCAGCAGGGGTTCGGTGAGCAGGGCGCCGATGCGCCGGGCCGCGTCCCGGGCGGCGCCGAGATAGTCCAGGCCGTGGCCGAGGCGCAGGACCGGCGCGAGGGCGGCGAGGGCGAAGACGCAGACGGCGGTGAGCTGCCAGACCGGCATCCGGTGGCCGACGCAGAACGCCGCGACCAGGGTCACGCTCGGCTGGAGCAGCGCGGTGGCCACCGCCGCCGGGGTGGCGACCCGCCCGACCCAGGTCCGGAACCCGTGCCCGAACTCCCGGGTCGCGGTGGCGTAGCGGGCCGAGGCACCGGATTCATCGCCGTGGACCTGGGTGATCACCGCGCCGCGGACCATGTCGTCGACGGCGGTGACGATGCGGCCGACGGTCCGTCCCTGGTCCGCCGCGAAGCGCCGTGACCGCCGCGGGATGACCACCAGGCGGAACACGGCGGCCAGGGCGGCGGGCACGAGCGCGAGGAGCCCGGTCGGACCGGCGTATCCGGCCAGCAGGGCGAGCGCGGCGAGCGGGGCGATCAGCACGGTCGCGATCTCGCCGGGCAGATGGGCCACCGCGTGGTGCAGCGCCGAGACGTCGCCGTCGAGCCGGGTGCGCAGGCCCTGGGCGCCGAGCCGGGCCAGTGCGGGTGTGGGCAGCCGGGAGACATGGGCCGCCAGGATGCGTCGGAGCCGGTGTTCGAACTCCGCCTCCGCGCCGTGCGCCAGCCAGGACGACAGGGAGTTCAGGGCCCCCGCCGCGACGAGGGCCAGGGCGCCCCACCACACCCATCGGAGGTCCGGGGCGCGGACGAACTCGACGACCGCGGCCAGGAGTGCGACTCCCGCCCCGGCGGCGAGCGCCGCGCAGCCGATCCCTGTGACGAGACGTGCGACCGAGCCGTGCAGTGCGCGTCCGATGCCGGATCCCGAAGAAGTAAGCATTACCTTACCGTACATGTATAAATATCTGCGAGGTAAGGCTAGGCTCACGTGACGCCGGGGCTGGTCACGAGCGGTGACACGTGACGGCATCGGCGCATCATCGCCGCCGACACCCCGTACCGCCGCGCCTGCTGCACACACCTGCCTTTGACGCGGACACGACCCTTTGCGAAAGAGAGAACCATGCCCCGCCCCTTCCGCCCGTGGACACCGCTGTTCGGAGCTCTGCTCGCCGCCACCATCGCCCTGAGCGGCTGCTCCGCCACCAGGAGCACGGAGAGTTCCGCCGCCCCGGACGCCGCGAGCAGGACGAGCAAGGGATTCCCCGCCACCTTCGTCAACGCCTGGGGCACGGCCACCGTCCCGGCCGCGCCCCGGCGCGTGGTCACCCTCGGCTACGCGGACACCGCCGTCGCGGGCGCCCTGGGCGCGCGCATCGTCGGCGCGGTCAAGAGCTACGGCAGCCTCAGCGGGGAGACGAGGAACGAGAACCTCCCCTACACCGAGCCGCTCGACGACTCCGTGACCTGGCTCGACCCGATGAACATCAACACCGAGCTGATAGCGGGACTCAGGCCGGACCTCATCCTGGCGAGTACCGCGTTCACCCTCGACGAGCCCACCTACAAGCGCCTGTCCACCGTGGCGCCCGTCGTCACCTACGAGAAGCAGCTCTACGGGGCGGACGCCACCGAGGAGGCCCTGCGGATCGGGCGTGCCCTCGGCGACGAGCAGGGGGCGCGGAAGGTCCTCGACACCGCCGACCGAGCAGTGGAGAAGCTCAAGGCCGACCTGCCCGGCCTGGCGGGAAAGACGTATCTGTACGGCCAGGCCCGTGACGGGTTCGCCGTGATGATCACCGAGGAGACCAACGCCACCGCCCGGTTCATGAACCGGCTCGGCCTGACCCCGCTGCCCGCCGTCGCGAACCTGGAGGGGAAGGGCTCCGTACCGGGCGCCGTCGACGTCAGCTACGAACGGGCTGCCCTGTACGACCGCGCCGATGTCCTCTTCATGACCTACCAGAGCGGCGCGCTCCAGGAGAAGTTCGAGTCCGACCCCGTCGTGTCCGGGCTCCGGATCGTCAAGTCCGACCGGTATCTGCCGCTCGGAATCGAGGCGGCGACCGCGCTCCAGTCCCCGAACGCCGCCGCCGTGCCCTGGCTCATCGGTGAACTCCGTGCCACCCTCGCCACCGCCGCCTCCGCCCGATGACCGCTTCCACCCCGCCCGCGCCCCGGCCCCGCTCCCGCGTCCTCGCGTTCGCCGGGGCCGGGTGCGGCATCCTGCTGCTCGTCGCCGCCGCCAGTGTGGCGCTCGGCTCACGGACCGTCGGAGTCCATCAGCTCGTCCAGGGGCTCGCCCACACCGGCCCGGCGGACGTCATCACGCTGGTCCGGGAGGTCCGGGTGCCGCGTACGGCGGCGGGGCTCGTCGCCGGGGCCGCGCTCGGCGCCGCGGGCATCCTGATCCAGGCCGTGACCCGCAACCCGCTCGGTGATCCCGGGCTGCTCGGTGTCAGCAGCGGTTCCGGCTTCGCCGTCACCCTCACCGTCGCGCTCACCGGGTCCACCGGCGTCACCGCCACCGTCTGGTCCGCCTTCGCGGGGGCCGCCGCCGTAACCGTGCTGATCGTCCTCGTCGCCGCGGCCACCGACAACCGTCACCCCGGGCAGCTGGTCCTCGTCGGGGTCGCGATCGGCGCGGTCCTCTCGGGAATCCAGGCCGCCCTGACCCTGCTCAACCCCCGCACTCTGGACACCATGCGCGCCTGGAGCGCCGGCACCCTGACCGGGATCGCGCCCGGCACGACCGCGTTCCTCACGTTCTTCGTCGCCGTGGGGCTGATCGCCGCCCTGACCGTCGCCAGGGGTCTGGACATGGCGGCGATGGGCGAGGAACTGGCGCAGGGCCTCGGCACCCGCACCCATCTCACCCGGGCCGTCGCCATCGCCGCGATCACCCTGCTCGCGGGCTCGGCGACCGCACTGGCCGGACCCCTGTCGTTCCTCGGACTGATGGTCCCCCACCTGCTGCGGCCTCTGATCGGCCCCGGCACCCGGCGCCTGCTGCTGGGTTCACTGATCGCCGGCCCCGTCCTGCTGCTGACCGCCGATGTGGCCGCTCGGCTCGTCACCCGGCCGGGCGAACTCCCCGTCGGCGTCGTCACCGCCTTCCTCGGAGCACCGCTGCTCCTCCTGCTGCTCCACTCCCGGAAAGGGCGTATCCGGTGACCGGCCCCCCGACCACCGCACGGACGACCGCTGTCCCCGGCGTCCGCCGCTCCCGGGGCAGGCCCCGGCACCGGGCTCCCGCCACCACGCCGACACTGACGCTGCTGGGCGTGGCCGTGCTCATCGCCTCGCTGGCAGCGGGCGACATACCCGTCCCCGTACCCGATGTCCTCCGCGCCCTCGCCGGGCAGGGGGATCCGCTGACCAGCACGGTGGTCCTCACCTGGCGCCTGCCGCGGGCCCTCCTCGCGCTGGCCCTCGGGGCAGCCCTGGGACTGTCCGGGGCGATCTTCCAGACCCTGACCCGCAACCCGCTCGGCAGCCCCGACGTGATCGGGTTCAGCACCGGCGCCTCGACCGGTGCCCTGGCCGTGCTCCTCACGGGCGCCGCCGGCCATACCCGGACCGCACTCGGCGCTCTCGTCGGCGGGCTCGCCACGGCTGCCCTGGTGTACGCGCTCGGCGGCAGGCGCTCCACGGCCGGCACCCGGTTCGTCGTCACCGGCATCGCCGTGAGCGCGATCCTCACCTCGGTCAACACCTGGCTGATGTACGGCGCCGACACGGCCGTGGCCGCCCGTGCGGCCCAGTGGACCGCGGGCAGTCTCGACGCGCTCGGCTGGGAACACGCCGTCCCGGCCCTGATGGCCCTCGCACCGCTCGCCCTGGTCACCCCGTTCCTCGTCCGCACCCTGCGGGTCCTCGAACTCGGCGACGACGTGGCCACCGCGCTCGGTGCGCGGGTCGTACGCGGACGGCTGCTCCTCGCGACGGTGGGGGTGGCGCTCACGGCCGTCGCCACCTCGGTCGCCGGGCCCCTCGCGTTCGTGGCCCTCGCGGCACCGCAGATCGCCCGGCTGCTGTACCGCCGCACCCCGGGCATCAGTCTGCCCGGTGCAGCCCTGGCCGGTGCCCTCCTGCTGGCCGGGGCCGACTGGGTCGCCGCGCACGCCTTCGCCCCCATCCAGCTCCCGACCGGCGTCGTCACCCTCAGCGCCGGAGGCGCGTATCTGCTCTGGCTGCTGCTCGGCCCCCGGCGCGGCGGCCGCAAGAGGTGAGCCACGGGGGCGCGGCCGGGCGGGCGGAGCCCGGTGGCAGCCCTCCGGCCGGGCGGCCGGGACCCGCACGCGCGACTCTGTCCATGGACCATCACCGCAGGTCGGGCACCCCCCTGCCCCTGGTCTTCAGGCGGGTCGCCGGGAGTTCCATGGCAGGGATCGGAGGGCCGGCGCAGCCCCGCGGCACATGCAGAGCCGGAAGGCCGGCAGCCAGTGGCACTTCGGGCTCGGGATCAGGGACGGGAAGTCATCCCTGGCCCACGCCGTCCCAGGACGGCGAACACGCGGACGGCCGGACCGGTCAACGCCTGTCGCGCCGGTGTCGAGGAGTACGGCGGACCGGACGGGAACCGGACCTGCGACCACTGGTACCGAGCGGTTCACGCCACTGCCCGTCCCGGCCCCTGGTCCGGGACGGACGGCGACGCGTCCGGCCCCTCCCCCGTCGGTTCCCAGGCTGCCACGCACAGGGACTCGGCCACGGCGGCCGTGTAGCGGGCGGCGGTCAGCCAGCAGGTGGCGAAGCCGTCGGTGTCCGCGGGGAGAAGGCGGCCGAAGAGATCACGCTCGCGTCGGGCCGCCGAGGCGCACAGGGCGGTGAGGAGTCCGGCGGCCGTGGGGAGGCCCGCGCGGCGGACGCGGTGGGTATCGGCGGTGACATCGCCGAGCATGCCGAGGGCGGCGCGGCCCGCCGCGACCGTCTGTTCGACCCGGCGCTCCAGGAGGTGCAGGGGCGAGTGCGCGCCCGACCCTCCGGGCTGTGGCGGGGCGGGATGCACGGGGGCGGCCGGATCCGGAAGGTCGGCGCGGCGCAGGCGGTCGAGGCCGAGGTCGACCGTGCCCTCGCCGGTGGGGTGCGAGCAGGCGAGCAGGGTGAGCCGGGGATGGAGGGCGGGCACCAGGCGGCCGATGATCCTCAGCCGTGTCCCCGGCGCCGTGGCCAGCAGCATCAGGTTGTCGCGGTGGGCCAGCGCGGGATCGTCGTCGGCGACGGCGAGCCGGACGGGGACGCCTCCCTCGCACAGCGCGAGCAGGCAGGTGCCGCCCGGCTCCCGCACCGCGCCGAGGAGTTCGACGTCGAGGAAGAGCAGGTCGCTGCCGCCGTCCGGGTCCGCGTAGCGGGAAGTGGACCGCAGGGCGCGGGCGGCCTGTTCGGACGGCGGCGTCTCCCACAGGGCGGCGAGCGGCGGCTCCGTCCATGCCGCGCCCCGGGCGGTGACGGCCTTGACGCCCTTCCCGGCGCCCAGTCTGCCGTCCGGCGAGACCGTCGCCCCCGAGACCGCCAGGCCGGCCCGGCCCAGCTCCCGGTGGGTGAGCGCGCTGTCCCCCAGGCGTACGGCCCGGTCGGCCACCCCCAGGGCGCGCCCGACGCCGCCGGGCGCCACGTCGCCGACCGTGCAGAGGCGGCCGTCCGATCCGACGACCCAGGTCCGCACGCCGCCGTGCCCCGAGTCGGTGACCACGGGTTCGGTGAACAGGCCGTACAGGCGCAGCGAGCCGTCCGGGCTGTACGGGCGGCGCTCGCGGCCCCTGACGGCGGCCAGCTCCGCCCCGGACGCCCTCCCCACTCGGTGTGCGGTGCCCAGGAGTTCGGCCAGGGCAGTGACGAGACCGGCGGTGCGGTAGGACGGGTCTCCGGTGCGGGCCGCGCGCAGCAGCGTGACGACGGACAGCGCGGCGCCCGCGGCGCGCGGCAGGTGCCGGAGCCGCGCGGTGTGCGCGGCGCGGAGGAGCGCCGACTGGGTGACGGCGCCGGCCCCGTCGACGCCGGCCTCCAGCACGGCGGCGCCCGCCGACCACAGGGCGTCGGCCGCGGCACGCTGGGCTGGGCTCGCCCCCTCGGGCGAGGGTTCGGGTTCGGGGTCGGGGGCCGTTGCGGAGGCGGGATCGGGAACCGCCGGGGTGGGCCCACCGGCGGGCTCCGGCACCGGGTCCGCCGCGGGGGCGGCGCAGGCGGCGGCCGCGCGATGGGCGCATGCCGGGGCGAGGAGGCAACCGCAGGTGATGGCGTCCGCCGTCGCCACCACACCGCCCGGGGCGTACAGGCGCAACTCGGTCTCGTCGTCGACCGCGATCGTCACCGTGTCCCCGTCGCGGTGCCTCGGGCGGGCGGCCAGTTTGGTGACTGTCGCGTCCAGCCGCTTGCGCAGCCGGGGCGAGAGGTCCTCCACGAGCGTGGCCGTGACCTCCGGCGCGACGGGTGGCAGCTCGGCGGCGTTCATGCGGTCTTCTCCCCTATCCAGCGGGCCAGTTCGAGTGGGCTGAGAGCCGCCACGGGCATGCCTGCGGCCACGAGCTGCCCGGCGACGCCCGTCGAGTAGCGGGGCCGGCCGGCGTCGTCGAGACTCGCGCACCCGAGGACGTGGCAGCCGGTGTTCACCAGGGCCCGCACCTCGGCCAGCAGTCCGCCGAGCGGCGCGCCCTCCTCGAAGTCGCTGATGACGACGACGAGGGTGCGGGTGGGCACCGCGATCAGGCTGCGGGCGTGCCGCAGCCCGGCGGCGATGTGCGTGCCCCCGCCCACGCTCACCTCCAGCAGGAGGGAAAGCGGGTCGTGCACATGGCCGGTGAGGTCGACGACCTCCGTGGAGAACGCCAGGAAATGGGTGCTCAGCGTCGGCACCCCGGCGAGCACGGAGGCGGTCAGCGCGGACCAGATCGTGGACGCCTCCATCGATCCGGAGACATCGGTGACCAGGATCAGGCGCCAGTCGGCCGACCGGCGGCCGCGACTGCGGAACACCGGCTTCTCGGGGATCACCCGGACCGTTCCGTCGGCCGTCCGGCGGGCGGTGGCCAGGTTGGCGCGCAGCGTGCGTGGCAGGTCCAGCCGGCTGCCGGGGCGGCGGGTGGGCCGGGCCAGCATCGTGCCGGTGAGGGCGGGGCGCAGCCGGGTGGCGAGCTGCCGGGTCAGTTCCTCGACCAGGTGGCGGACCAGGGGCCGGAGCGCCGCGAGGCGGGCTTCGGGGAGGCCGCCGGCGTACCGGAGGACGGTCCGGAGCAGTTCCACGGAGGGGGTGACGGCCGACGGGTCGAGCTCGGCGAGGACGTCCTGCCGCCCTGTCACGGCCGCGGCGGCGAGGACCTCCTCGCGGACGCCGGGGCCGAACAGTGCGGCCAGTTCCTCGGACCACTCGCGGACACCGGGGAACGACGGCTCCCGGCCGCCGCGCGCTCCGGAGCCGGGCAGGCCGCCGCGGGATCCCTCGCCGTGTCCCGCGCCGTAGAGCTCGTCCAGAGCGGTCGCCAGGCGGGTGGCGCCCGACGGCAGCCGGTCGGGGCGCCGGCCGAGCACGAGCCGCCACCGGTCGGCGGGCGCGAGGGTCCGCTCGGGCGTGGCCCCGGTGGAGGGTGCGGTGGCCGGTGCGACGGTGGGGCGCGCTGCGCCGGGGTGGCCGGACAGCGGTGGGAACCGGTCGTCGTGCGCGGGTGGCGGGACGGGCAGGCCGAGGCCGGTCAGGAGCTCACGGGCCGCGAGGTCGGCGGCCGTCCGGCGGGCCAGCTCGGCCGGATCGTCAGCGTCGAGGGTGTCCACCCGTTCGCCGAGCCGCTCCTCGACGGTGTCCAGCAGCCGGTCCCGGGCGGCCGGGCTCAGGGTGTCGAAGCCCCCGCGCAGGGCCGGCAGCCGGGCCAGGAACGCGGTGTCGTCCATCTCGACGACCCGGTGCAGCAACGGGTCCAGGGCGCCGGCGCCGACGGTCAGGAGCGGGCCCGCCACTGTCAGGACGCCGGTGAGGCGGGCGGTGAGCGCGGCCCGGGAGGTGCTGTCCACGGCTCCGTCCACCCAGGAGGCGACGCGCCCCCCGAAGGCCTCGGCCTCCTCGTGGCCCGTGAGCACCCTGACCGCTCCGGCGGCCGCGGCGATCAACGGGGTGCCGTCGGCGGCCAGCCGGGCGAGCGCGTCGGTGAGCCGGATTCCGCCGACCCGGTCGGCCCGCTGGGCCAGTTCGAGCAGCGCGCGGGCGTCCTCGGGCTCCTCGGAGCCGGTCAGGCCGTCGACCTGGCGCACCGCTGCCGAGGTCAGGAGTTCGGCCGCGCTCGCGGTGCGGGCGGCTCGGGCGGATGCGGTGGCGTCCGGGGCCGAGGCGTCGTCGGGCGTGGTCAGGCCCGGCAGGTGACCGGCGTCGAGGCGATCCAGCAGGTCGAGCCCTGCGAGGAGTTCGGGAAGGGTGCCGCTCGCGGGGAGTACGGCGGCCAGTTCCGTCAGCCGTTCGTCGGCCGGGGCCGGGAGCCCGCACTCGGCGGCCTCCGTGAGGCCGCGGACGACCTGGGCGGCCGTCGGTCCGTCCTCCGCGCGCTCGGCCGCGTGCCGCTGGCGCAGTACGCCCTCGGCCGCCTGGGCCGGGGTGACGCCGCGGACCCCGGCCGCGGTGAGCATCGCGGCCGTCGCCGGGGTCCACCGCACCTGCCAGCGCGTCGTGAGTCCTTCCGTGCCCGCCGCGCCGGTCACCTCCCGCTCCTGCGCGTAGGGGATGCCGCACACCGTCAGCCTGCGCAGCAGCAGTTCGCGGCGCCGGTCCAGGGTGGAGCGCGCGGGGTCGAGCCGGAGGTCGCGCGGTTCCTTCTCGTGCGTGTCCTGCGGGCCGGGGAGGGAGAGCGCCGCTGCCTCGGCCTCGACGGCGGGGCCCAGTCCGCCGCGCGGGGCGGCGGGGGCGGGGCGTCCGGTGCGGGCTCCGACGAGTACGCGTTCGAGGGCCCGGGCGACGGCGCGGCCCGTGCCGTAGGTCTCGCCGCGCCCGAGCACCGTCTGCACGGCCTCCAGGAGTTCACCGCGGCCGGGGGCGGGCAGGTCGCGCAGACGGGCCAGGTCACCGGCCACCCGGACGACCTCACGGCCGTCCGCCGGGCCGTAGGGGTGGCCCTGTTCCCGCAGGGCGGCGCAGACGCGGACCGCGGTGCGGACCAGTGCCTCGTGCAGCGCGGCCGGGTCCCCGGCGGCGTCCAGGACGGTGTGCTGCCACTCCGGGTCCCGGATCCCGGCCGGGTAGCCGGACCGCGAGTCGAGCAGCGGGTACGTGTACGGGACCAGGGAGACCGTGCAGGCCTCCGGCCCGGCCGCGCCGTTCACCTGGCCGTCCGTGTCCGGTGCGCCGTCACCGGCGGCCCCGGCGGCGGGCGGCAGCAGCGCCGGGGTGTGGAAGGCTCCCACCACCACGGCGGGCCGCCGCCCGCTCGCCAGGGCCTCGGCGACATGTCCGCGCATACAAGCCTCGCGCGCCAGGTCCGTGCCGTGCACCCCGCCCCGCGCCTCGGCCTCGTGGCGCAGTGCCCAGCCGGTGAGCAGGGCGGCGCGGCGCAGTGCCTCGGGTGTCGAACCGGGCGCGAGGGCCTCCACCAGCCGGTCCCACAGGTCCTCGCCGTCCCGGCCGGTGAGCCGGGACCGGAGCGCGGCGGACAGCCCGTGCCCCTCCCCCGGTACGGGTGCCGAGTCGGCGCCCGGGACGGGGGCGGGGGTGTCCGGACCGCCCCCCGCCCACGCCCGGTCGGCCAGCGGCAGGTCGCAGGCCACCGCCGGGACCCCGTTCGCCGCCGCCCAGCGCAGAGCGACCAGTTCGGGTGAGAAGTCCGCGAACGGGTAGAAGGCAGGCCCCCGTTCGCCCGGCGAGTCGGGCCCGGGCCCGTCGGCGGTAACGGCGGCCAGCGCCACCGGGGCCTCCGTCTCCTCGTGGGCGAGCCAGCCCAGCCAGGGCTGGAACTCGGCGGGGAGTTCCACGAGGAGGACGTCGGGGGCCGCCGCGTCCAGCAGTGCCGGGAGGGCCGCCGCCAGCGAGGGCGCGTGGTGGCGCACCCCGATCAGGAACGGCGCCCCGGGTCCGTCCGCCGCGAGGGCGGCCACCGCGGATTCCGGAGTGGCCGGCCCTGTCGCCGGGTCCTGCGCCGGGGAAGCGGCCGGCGCGGGGCCGGTGGGCGGCACCTCGGCGGTGGACCGCGTCCCGGGGGTGGTCGACTCACTCATCCGTCAGCTCTCCAGCACCGAGCGCAGGTCCCACAGGGCACGCCAGGTGGCCGACCCCTGCTCCGCGCGCCGGCGCACCGGCCCGTCCCAGTACCCCAGCAGCCGTGCCGCGTCGGCGGGGTCGTCCTTGCGGACGACGCCGAGCAGGTGGCCGGGCAGGAGGGAGAGCACGTCCCGGTCACCGGGGAAGTAGGCGGCGGACAGGCCCAGGGCTCCCGCGACGGAGACCGCCTCCGCCGTGCTCATCACCGTGGAGGGGCGCTCGACCTCCCAGCCCTCCGCGGAGCGGCCTTCGCGCAGGTCCCGGAAGGCGGTGACGAGGGCTTCGAGGACCGCGTCGTCCACCTGGTAGGGGGCGCCCACGCGTTCGACGGCTGCCCGCGACTGACGCCGGACGAGCGCGGTCTCGGCGTCCACGTCCCCGATGGGGCCCACGGTCTCGAAGTTGAAGCGCCGCTTCAGCGCGGCGGACATCTCCGAGACGCCCTTGTCCCGCAGGTTGGCGGTGGCGATGAGGGTGAACCCGGGGGCCGCGTGCACCTGGGCGCCCTCGCCGCCCGCGAGTTCGGGCACCGCGATCCGCCGCTCGGAGAGCAGTGAGACGAGGGCGTCCTGGACCTCCGGCAGGCAGCGGGTGACCTCCTCGACGCGGGCGACGGCACCCCGGGTCATGGCGGCGAGTACCGGGGAGGGAACCAGGGCCTGCTCGGTGGGCCCCTGGGCGAGCAGCAGCGCGTAGTTCCAGCCGTACTTGAGCTGGTCCTCGGTGGTGCCCGCGGTGCCCTGCACGGTGAGCGAGCTGGTCCCGCAGACGGCCGCCGACAGGAGCTCGGAGAGCATGGACTTGGCGGTGCCGGGTTCGCCCACGAGGAGGAGTCCGCGCTCTCCGGCCAGGGTGACCACGCACCGTTCGACCAGGGCGCGCTCGCCGACGAACTTCTGCTCGATCATCAGGCGGCGCGGCACCCCGGCTGTGGTCCGGGCGCCCTTCGGCAGGCTCAGCGGCTCGCCCGCGCTGCCCATCACGAAGGTGACGACGGCGCGCGGGGTGAGCAGCCAGCCCGGTGGGCGGGGCCCGGAGTCGTGGGCGGCGAGGAAGGCCAGCTCGGTGGCGTACCGGTCCTCGGGCGGTGTGACCTGGCGGTGCTCCCGGCCGGGCGCCGTCGCCCGGTCCGGGACGCCGCCCGTGGTGGTGCCGTCCATGGTGGTCGTGGTGTCGTTCGTCATCGGCGGCGGCCCTTCCGGGGTGCGCGGGTGTCCAGTTCTTCGAAGGCGGGGGCGTCGCCGCCGCGGACCCGTGCCCAGGCGGCTGCGAACAGCGCGGGCACGGGGAGGAGGGGCAGGGTCCGGGTGGACCCGGCCACCGGGTACAGGCCTTCCTTCCAGGTCTCCAGCGGCAGTCCGGGGGCACCGCGTTCGAGCCAGCCGCAGGGGAGGAACAGGGTCCGGCCGGCGCGGGAGCGCTTCGCCTCCACGACGAGGTCGGTGGCGGCGAGTTCCGCGCGGGCCTTCTTGACGCGTGCCGGCTTCCACTCGGTCCAGCGGACGCAGTTGCGGTCCGTCGGGTCGGGCAGGGCGAGCAGCATCAGGTAGAGGGCGGCGGCGTCCGCGCTCAGGCCGAGGGCGTCGACCGCCTCGGCCACCAGGTCCGGCACCGCACGGGCCGGGTCCTGGGCCGGGTGGTGCGGGGAGCCGTCGGGGGCGCCCGCCGAGACCAACGTGTCGGTCTCCTCTCCCATCAGTGCGCGCAGGGCGAGCAGATCTCCGGTGCTGTGACGGCCGACGGTGCCCTCGACGAGGCCGAACGCCGGGTCGTCGGGGCCCGTCAGGCAGGCCGGGCGAATCAGCAGCTTCTCGTTGCTGCCGTAGCCGGGGGCGAGGAGCAGCGCCGCGCCGGCCCGGACCAGGCCGTCGGCGCCGGCCCCGCCGGACTCGGGGAGCCCGTGGGCGGCGCGGACCACGGGGCCGATCGAACCCCCCGCCTCGGTCCACTCCAGACCGAGGTCCAGCACCAGGTCCGGGTCGGCGAGGCGGCCACGCAGGGCCGCGAGCCCCGTGGGCAGGTGCGCCCGCAGGGGGTGCCCGTAGGGCAGCGTGTAGGCGAGGGTGCGCAGGGCGGTCAGGGCCGAGGAGACCGCACCGCGTGCGCCCACCCGGCGCAGGACCGGGCGTCCGGTGCCGTCCTGGACATCGGTGCCGTGGGCGAGCCAGGCCCGGGAGCCCGCGTTGAGGACCAGGTCGACGGCGCCCGAGGTGGTGCCCGACAGGTCGAGGTCCAGTTCCTCGGGGACGCGGACGAGGGAGGCCAGGCGCTCCTGCCAGACCTCGGCGGCGGCCCGGACGTCGGGGCCCGTGGACCACAGCTCGGCCGGGTCCGCGGGCAGCAGTGCCCGGAGCAGGGCATGCCGGTCGTCCTGCGGCAGGGCGTCCAGACCGGCCTGGGCCGCCTCGAAGGCGCGTGTCTTCGCCCCGAGCAGCGCGAGCGCCTCGGCGCCGGGCTCCTCGACGGCTGCCGACAGCAGGGCGGCCGACTGGAGGGGGCCGATTCCGGTGGCCGTGTGGAACGCCTCGGCGGCCTCCGGACGCCAGGGGGCCGGGCCCTGCTCCCGTACCAGGGCGACGATCCGGGTGAGCCGGTCGCGGGCGATGCCCTGCCGGTGGACGTGCTCGCGGTCCAGGGTGAAACCGGGGACGGGGCCGAAGGCGCCGGTCGGGTCGTGGTCCAGGGCGAGCCAGCGTGCCGCGTCGTTCGGCGAGTTCCGGCCGCGGTCGGCGAGGACCACGACGGTGCGGGCGCCCTTGCGCAGCACCTGGCCGAGGCGGTGCACGGCCTCAGGGCGTCCCGACCCGGTTGGCGCTCCTGCGAACGGCTCGATGAGCTCCACCTGCCGGACCGTGCCCGCCGGGTCGGCCAGCGGGCCCGCGGCGAGGGTTTCCAGCAGCACGAGGAGCCCGGCGCGGTGCTCGGGGGAGGTGGTCGCCGAGGCGGCCCGGTAGGCCAGTTCGGGCAGCTTGTCGAGGAGGAAGGTCCAGGTCAGAGAGTCGCCGGGCACGGTGTACTCGTCCCGCTGCCAACCGTCCGCGGAGGTGAACGGGACCTTGGACGGTATGGGTGGGCCGAACGCCGGCTCGCCGCCGAGGACATGGTTGACGGCGAGGAGCTTCCGGATCACCGTCCACCGGCGTCCGCTTCCCCACCAGTTGCCGTGCATCCGCTCGTAGCCCCAGGCGGAGGCGTTCCGCAGGGTCGTGTCATCGCCGTGCTCGGGCTCGTGTTCGAAGAACATGCCCTGGGTGCGCGCGGTGTTCCGGGGGGTGGCCGGCTGTACGGGCTTGGGCGGTTCCAGGTACCGGGCGACCGCGACAGCCCGGTCCACGGCATTGCGGACGAGTCCGGTGACGCCGGCGAGGAGCCGTACGTCGGACACCTCGGGCAGCACACGGGCGACGGCCTCCTGGCTCAACTCCCGCCACGAGGGCCCGGTGTACTCCTTGACGGCCCGGGACGCCTCCAGGTGCCGGGCGACCGCTGCGGCGACCTCCTCGAACAGCTCCGCCGCCCGGGAGTCCGTCAGGTTCCGCAGAGCGGTGGAGCCCCGCACGTCCCTCGGCCGCAGGGCGTGCCAGTAGGCGACGGGCGGCACGTAGGGGGTGCCTGACGCGTCGCTCCCACCGGAGGAGTCGGGGGTGACGGACCACAGGCTGCCACCGGTGCCGTCCGTGTCCGAGGGGTGTGCTTCGACGGAGCGGTGGTGCAGGGCCACGACCGGCCGTGACCCGCCGGGCAGCGTGAGGGCGCCGAGCGGCACCGGGCAGTCGCCTCCGGGCAGCGGGTACGGCAGGGCGACCGTGCGGCCGTCGGGGGTGCCGGCGACGATCCGGTGCCCGTCGGCGGGGGCGGCCGTGCCGGGCTCGGTGACCGTGCGGCGGACCCAGCGGCCGAGGACCGTGCCGTCCGTGCCGAACGGCGTGGTCTCCAGACCGGGCTGGAGGGGCAGCACCTGGCAGTGCTCGGTGAACAGACGGGTGCCGTCCCGCACCCCGGAGCGGAGGAAGGCGGGGAGGGAGGCGCGGCCGTGCGTGCCGCTGACCGGGTCGTATTCCAGCCACACCCGCTGTGTGCCCTGGTGGCCATCCCGCCAGTGGCCGGTGCCGTCGGAGATGACGGCACGCTGCGGCGGGAGGGAGGTGTCGCCCGCGTGCAGGGTCTTGCCGCCGGTGGCGCGGCCTCCGCCGGGCAGCGGCAGGCAGACCTCGTCCGAGGGGCCGGAGCCGCCCCAGCGGGCGATCTGCTCGCCGCCGACGGTGAACACCTCGGCGGGGCGGTGCGACCAGTAGCCGCGCTGCTTGCCGTCCTCCCACCAGATGACCAGCAACTCGCCGTCGACGTAACGGAGGGCGAGCGTCCGCCAGTGGTCGACGGTGGCGGGCAGCCGCAGGGTGTGCCGCAGCAGAACGCCCTCCGGTCCGACGACGACGGCCCGTTCGAGAGTGTTCAGGATCAGCGCGGGCCAGGCGCCGGTGACACCGACGCTCTCCCGCCGGTGGCGCTGCTGACGTGCGGCGGCCTCGGCGGCCAGTTCGGCGTAGGTCTCGTCGAGCGCGGGCCAGCCCAGTTCGTCGAGGACACCGGAACGCAGGGTGGAGGCGAGCAGCGGCAGGACATCGTGGTCCTTGAGGATTCGCACGGCCTCCGGGGCGACGTCCGCGACCACGGCGCGGAACAGCGAGAACCTGTTGAGAGCAAGCTGCAGCCCGGGGAGCCCTCGCGCGGCCGTGTACTCCGCGGCGCGGGCGTCCAGCCACTCCCGCAGGATGCCGGAGAGCACCGGGTGCGCCGCCAGCTTCGCCATCGCGGCGTCGCTCAGCCGCTGGCCGTGTCCGTCACCGAGGCTGCCGATGTTGCGGCGCAGAAGGGCGCGGAAGACCGGCTGTTCGGCGACGGCGGTGAGGTCCCGCGCGCCGGGCGCGGTGTCGGTGAGCCACGGGCCGAACATGACACCGGGCGACCGCGAGGTGCCCGTGTCCTGGTCGTCCGGCTCGGCGACGGGGACGCCGGAGGCCAGGCAGAGATCGAGAAGGTCCAGATCGGCGGTGCGCTGCCAGCGGCCCTGGAACAGCTCGACGGGGCGCCCGTCGGCGCGCAGCCGGTCCGCCATCCGGGCGGCCAGGTCGAGGGTCTGCGGGCTGCGGCCCGAGGTGGCCCGGTTGCTCCGGCGGTATCCCTCCCAGCGGGCGAGCCAGTCCGCCGGGGAGACTGACCGGGCGGCGGCGTCGGAGGGAGCGCTGCCGGAGGCGTCCGGGAGGGCGGTCAGCAGGTCCTCGGCGCCGGCCTCGGCCAGCAGCGCGAGCCAGCCGGACTCGTCGTCCGTGTCCTGGCCGCTCTCGCTGAGGGTCTCCGGGAAGAAGCCGAGGAGCCGGGCGCACACGGCCGTGTCCCGTCGGGCGAGGGCGATGAGCGCGGAGCGGTAGGCCGCCCAGAACGAGGCGGGGGCGCGGACGACTCCCGGGGAACCGATCAGATCGGCCACCAGGTCGCGCTCGGCGGCCTCGCGGTCCAGCCCGGCGGCTTTGACCAGCGCGCGCACGTCCTGCGGCAGAGCCGCGTACGGCGGCATGCCTGCCGCGCAGCGCTCGACCAGCAGACGGCGGAACTGCGCCCAGGCGTCTTCCGGTGCGAGCCGGGCCACCAGGTCCCGCACGTACTGCCGCAGCGCCTTGACGGTCAGTGCGCCGGCGAAGGCGAACTCCAGGAAGACCGCCCGCTGCCGGTCCTCGTCCACGACCAGCCCGTGCACCCGCTCGGCCTCGCGGGCCTTGCCGAAGAAGGAGGCGGCGTAGGTGGTGTTCTCGGCCTGGAGGAAGAGGCGGGCCACCTGCTCGTAGTAGGTGGGCAGGAAGTGGGGGACGGCCCGGCCGAGCCGGGTGCCGAGTGCGTCGAAGCCCTCCTTGGCGGCTCCGGCGCGGGTCCTGGCCTGCCGGCCCAGCCGCTCGATGTCCTTGACCAGGGCCAGGGCGTGGTGCCCGTTGGCCGGGTCGTTGACCAGTGCCCAGGCAGGGAAGCCCAGCGTCTCTCGGCGCACCTGGCCCACGACGGGGGCCTCGGCGGTCCGGGCCAGCCCGAGGAACTCCAGGGCCAGGTCCTCGGCTTCGCCGAGAGTGCCGGGCACGAGCCGGACCACGGGGCGGTCGCCGAGGGCGGTGTGCGTGTAGGTGCGGGCGGTCAGCGCGTCGGCGTCGTCCCGGTCGGTGGTACCGGCCGGGAGAATCGTGCCCGCGTCCAGCAGGGCCGCCGCGCGGGCCTCGGCCATGGGGGTGGCGGTGCTCCCGCCCCGGGCCTGGGCGGGGAGGGACTCCGCGCCCGCTGCCGTCGTGTTCTCGTCGGTGTTCGTCGTCGTGGTACTCATGCCGCCCGCTCCTCGTCCTCCACGTCGCGGCCGGCGTAGAGCGCCGCCGCCATGCGCATGCCCTCGGACCACGCGACGGGGCCGACCTCGGCGGCCGTCAGCGCGCGCCCCGCGGGTTCGCTCCAGCCCAGGGAGCCCGTCTCGGTGCCGTACTCGTCGTAGCCGTCGTGCTCGCCGATCCAGATGCGCGCCTCGGCGGTGACGCCGTCCTCGATGACCGGGCAGATGGCGTATCCGCCGCGCGAGCGGTACCCGAGCTGGGTGACGCGGCCGTGCAGGAAGCGCACTTCCTTGAACACGCCGCCGGCGTAGGTGTCGACGGAGGTGGTGTCCGGGGCCAGGTCCGGCGGGCGGCGCCACACCTCGCGGAACAGCTGCTCCACGTTCTGGCGAACCCCCAGCTCGACCGCGAACTCACGCAGTTCGTCGAGGTCGTCGAGGAGGACGGGGTGGGGCACGCTGACGATGTCCGGGGTGAGCCGGACCGTGTCGCCGTCCAGGTCGACGAGGCCGAGACCGCGGTCGGGGTCGACATCGCGCAGGAAACCGGCGACCCCACCGTCCACGCCGGTGACCACCACGTCCCGCAGGGCCGCCTGCCACGCCGGGTCGGGCCAGACCTCGGCGAGCACGGCCGTGGGCACGGGCAACGAACGCACCATCCACTGCTCGACGTCGCTCAGGCACTGGCGTTCGTGCCGCTCAAGCCACTCCGTCAACTGCCGGAGTCCGACGACCGCCGGGTCGTCCTTCAATCTGGCCGGAACGGACTTCAGCCGTCGGCCCTTCCCGTTGCGGCAGACCACCTTGCCCGCCTCCAGAGCGACTTCGTAGTCGCCCGCCGGAACCCACCCCATGCGCTGTTCTCCCGTTGTTCCGGACGGCCGCCGGACCGGCGGCACGCTGATGAAACCCGCCGACGGCAACGCACCGTGACGAGTGGGAGAGACTCTAGGCGCCACCAGTGACAATGGGTCCGGACCCCCTCCGCTTCGTCGCACGGGCCCGGGTCCCGGAAGGACCGCCCGCCCCGGCCCACCGTCCCGCCCAGGCGCCTGACGCCGTGGAACCCGGGGGCGCGACCGACGAAACGCCAGGAGCGAGAGGGCGCAGGCGACCGCTCGCCGGGCCACGGGTCCCGGCGAGCGCGTGGTGGAGGCGAGTGCGTGCTCGCCGCCGTACGGAAGCGAGTGCGTGCTCTCCGCCGAGGGGAGCGGGGTACCCGGGCGGTCGCCCTTCCGCAGCGGCGGGTGTCAGTGACCGTGGCGGGCATGCCGTTTCCACGGGCATCCGGATTCCCGGAGGGCATGGCTGTGCGGTGGCGGCACCAGCTCGCCGCCACCGCATCCGTGTACCGGGGTCAGTTGAGGGTCAGGAAGGAGCCCGCGCCGTTGGCGTATTCGATCCAGGTGGTGGACCGCGCGTCCGCCGGGATGCCGGACCAGGCGGCCGTCAGGTCGGTCGGGGTACCGGGGGTGACACGGCCATGTCCGGGCGTGACGGTGACCGTGCCGCTGACCGGGCTGTCCTCGGTGATGTTGTTCACCTGGTAGGTGTACGGCGTGACGCTGTCGCCGCTGGTCTCGTCGACGGCCACCACGGCCACGAAGAGCTTCCCCGCCTTGGGCTGCCGCAGGGAGATGGTGGATGTTCCGTTGCTGTCGGGGTCGGCGAACTGGAGTTCCTGCGGGGCACCGTCGACCAGGGGTCCCCAGACGACGCCGGCGATGTTTCCTGCGGCCACGTCGAAGTGGATCGAGATCTGGGAAGCCTTGGTTCCGGCCGGGATGGTCGCCTCGTGGTAGATCTCCGCGGTTCCGGTCAGGGTGCCCTTGGTGAGGGGCGAGGAGACCGGGCCGTTGGCGGTGGCCGTGAGGGTCGTGGTGGCCGGGGTGACGGAGTAGGTGATCTCGCCGTCGGTGCCGGTGCCCTTGATCTCGGCAGGGGCGTGGACGCTCTGCGGGGTGACGGCTATCGGGCTGCGGACGGTGGTCCGGCCGGAGGTCCAGGTGAGGGAACCGGTGTCGAGGATTCCCGAGGGTGCGGTGGTCACGTCGAGCTTGACGGTGAAGGTGCGCTTCTGTCCGGGGTGGCTGAAGTGCAGGACGGACGGGGAGACGGTGGCCTTGATGCCGGGAAGGTCGACCTTGGCCCGGTAGGTGCCGGCCGAGGTGGCGGTGACGGTGCGGGTGACGGTCTGGCTGCCGAAGAGTTCACCGATAGCGATGGAGGGGTAGTTGAGGTCGCTGGGGTCGATGGCCCTGGTTCCGCTCCGGGTGTTGATGCCGACGCCTTCGAGATAGGCGAGCCAGTCCCGCTCGGTGGAGTCGTAGACGAGTCCCGGCCGGAGCATGGCCCGGGCGTCGACCTCGCCGGCGCCCTGGGCGAAGACGTCGTCGCTGCTCTTGCCGTCGGCGGTCCTGGTGGAGGTGGCGGTGGTCATCATGGCCGACTTGACGCTCATGGGCGACCACGCGGGGTGCTCGGAGAAGTAGAGGGCGGCGAGGCCGGCGATGTGCGGGGCGGCCATGGAGGTGCCGGAGTAGAAGTCGAAGTCGCGGCCCTCGTTACCGGGCGGCGATACGGCGGCCAGGATGGTGGCGCCGGGCGCGGTGATGTCGGGCTTGAGAAGGTCCCCGTTGCTGATGAGGGAGGGACCGCGGGAGGAGAAGCCGGCGACCTGTGGATAGGCGGCGCCGTCGCCGCCCCGGGTGAGGGTGGCGGTGGCGTTGTCCGTGGCGGCGTAGTCGCGTACGGCGGTGGCGTCGGGGGCGTTCAGGTGGACGGTGGGTATGGAGTGCAGGTCGCCGTCGGTGCTCTCGTCGCGGGTGTTCACCAGGACCATGCCGACGCCGCCGGCTCGCTTGACTTCGGCGGATTTGTCGACGCGGCCGTTGGTGCCTCGATCGCAGACGACAGTCTTTCCCGTGGTCCGTGCGGGGTCGAGGGTGCCGGTGAAGCAGAGGTTGGCTTCGGTGGTGTCGGCGTCGGCGGTCTTGACGGCGGCGGCGCGGACGAGAGGTGCGGCGCCGACGGTGCTCTGCACGCTGGTGCTGATGCCGGTGTAGCTCTTGCCGTTGCCGAGGGTGACGGTGCCGGTGTGGGAGGCGATGGTTCCGGCGGCGACGGTGGTGGTCCACGGTGCGGTGTTGTCGAGGCTGGAGGCCCCGGGGCCGGCGTTGCCCCCGGCGGTGGCGACGAAGATGCCGGCGGCGGCGGCGTTGCGGAGCGCGGTCTGGGACGGGTCGTCGTACGCGCTTTCGCGCTCGCTGCCGAGGGAGTAGTTGATGACGTCCACGCCGTCGGCGACGGCCTGGTCGATGGCGGCCACGAGATCGCTGGTCAGGCCGCCGTCCTGGGTACCGTCCTTGCTCTGCCAGAGAGCCTTGTAGACGGCGACGCCGGCGGCGGGGGCGACACCGGAGACGGTACCGAAGTCCTTGCCGTCAGCGGTGGCGTGGACGCCCGCGTTGCCGGCCGCGGTCGACGCGGTGTGGGTGCCGTGGCCTTCGCTGTCGCGGGGAGAGAGGTAGCCGGCCCGGTTGGACGCGGGGACGCGTTGGAGCCAGGCATCCCCGAAATAGCGGGCGCTGATGAGCTTCTGGTTGCAGTCGGCGGCCGTGAAGCTCTCGCCGGTCTGGCAGGTGCCGGTGAAGGTGGTGCCGTCGGCCTTGTGCATGACGGTGGTGGTGCCGTTGCGGTAGGGCCGGTAGGGGTCGCCCTTGGCGGGCTTCCTGGCGGGTGTGCCGGTGGGCTTTCCGGCCGTGAGTGCGGGGGCGCGGAAGGAGGCGCTCTCGGGCCAGATCCCGGTGTCGATGACACCGATGACGACGCCCTTGCCGGCCTTGGCCGTGCCGCCGAGGGCGGCCCACAGACCCTTTCGGCCGGAGAGGCCGAGGTAGTCGGTGGAGTTCTTGTCGTCGGTGGCGTGGTGGAATCGGTCGGGGGCGATACCGGTGACGCCCTTGGTGGCGGCCAGTTGGACGAGCTGACGGCCGGTGAGCTGGGCGCTGAAGGTGTTGGTGGTGACGGCGTAGTGCTGGCGGACGGTGGCGCCGACCTTCTTGGCCACGTGTTTCTGTTCGGCGACCAGGTGGGTGCGGTAGCGCTTGGCGTCGGTGGTGGTGACGTCGAGCTTCCTGCCCGCGGTGGGCTTGGTGGCGGGGAGGCTGTCGATGCTGCCGTCGTAGGTGACGAGGGGCTGATCGGCGAGGGTGATCAGGTAGGTGCCGGCGGCCGGGGGCGCGGTACGGCCTTCGGCGGCGGCGGGGGCGGCAAGGGGAAGGCTGAGGGCGGCGAGGGCAGTGGTGAGCAGGGCGCTGATGGCGCCGCGTCGGGTGCGGGACGCTCTTCGTGGCTGAGGTGTCACAGGTTTCCTCACAGGTGTCCGGACACGCCGGGTGGGCGGGCAGAAGTGCTCGCCCGGCGGTGTGCGGGCCGACGGCTGGGATGGATGAACCGCCTTTCACATGGGGGTTGATAGGCGATTCGGGAGAAGTGAACGCTGTGTGATCACGTGCTGTCCAGATAATCTGTTGGCGTTTTTGGTCCGGTGACCAAACGCGCCACCTGTGAAGGGGCGCCGGCGGGGGCGTGACTGCTCGTACCTGTCCGGGGACGGCCCGCACATGTGACAGGGAGGCTGAGTGTGCTGGAAGCGGTGGGCGTGAGCGCGTTCGACGAGGACGTGTACCGGGCGGTGTTGTCAGGACCGCGGAGTGCGGTGCGTGATCTCGCGGAGAACGCCGGGGCCGGAGTGGCGCGGACAGGACAGGCGTTGAGGCGTCTCGCCGGTCTGGGGCTGGTGCGGCGGGTGGGCAGGGGCCAGTGGGAGGCGGTCAGTCCGCAGTCCGCGTTGTCAGCGTTGCTGAATCGGCGCCGGTCCGAGGCGGAGACGGTGTTCGCGGGGGTGGAGACCGAGTTCGCCGATCTGCATCGCCTGCACCGGGCGGGGCAACTGCATTCGGATCCGGGGGCCTTGGTGGAGGTGCTGACGGGCCGGGAGGTGACGGCACGGAAGATCGAGGAGCTGAACCGGTCCGTCACCACGCATCTGTGGACGCTGGACAAACCGCCGTATCTGGAGCCGGTGGGGCAGCCGCATTTCCATGAGCGGGAGACGGCGACGACGCGGGAGTGGGCGGAGCGTGGGGTGGACATCCGGGGCGTGTACTGCCTGGAGTCGATCGAGCCGCCCGGACGGCTGGAGACCCTTCTGGAGCTGGCGGCGCTCGGGGAGCGGTCGCGGTTGCTGCCGCATCTTCCGTTCAAGGCCCGGATCGTGGACCGGCGGGTCGCGGTGGTGCTGTTGACGGGGGGAAGCCAGGACTCCATCGTGCTGGTGCATCCGTCAGGTCTGCTGGACGGGCTGATGGAGCTGTTCGAGGCCTACTGGGAGCAGGCCGAGCCACTGCTCTCCGAGAGGCCGGATTCGATGGAGGGCCCCAGCCAGGAGGAACTGATGCTGCTGCGGTTGCTGCACGCCGGGTGCAAGGACAAGGCGATCGCCCGGCAGCTGGGGGTGAGTGTGCGCACGGCGACGCGTCGGGTGGGGGCGTTGATGCGGAGACTGGATGCGGGAACGCGGTTTCAGGCCGGGGTGAGGGCACGGGAGCGGGGCTGGGTGTGAAGTTCCCCAGGGACCTTGCCACGCCACGCCCTGGTGGCGCCGCGACGTCCCGAACGGGAGGCCGGAAGTCCTTCGGCACAGCACGACGCTCGGGTCGTACGGCGGGCCGGCCACTGCCTTGAGCGCAGGAAGCGGGCGGCCGGTGGCCGCCGCGCCCGTTCCTGCGGTCAGCGGCTCACTGCCCCGGCCACCGCGGTGTCCGCGTCGGCGGCGAAGCGGCGCAGGACACTCATGTAGTCCGCCAGGAACTCCCGCGCCCACTGCGCGCGGTACTCCCCGGTGTCGGTCCGCAGTTCGACCAGCGCGCTCTCCCCGCTGTCACGGATGTGCACCCGCATCCCGCCCCGGGGCACCTCGTCGCGAGCGATGCGCACGGTGGTCACCGTCAGCCCGTCGGTCCGGAGCCTCCAGGAGGAGCCTCCCGAGGTGAGGTCGAAGTTCACATACCTCGGTCCGTGCCCGGTCGCGGAAAGGTAGCGGATCCCGTAGTCGGCCGGATGGAGTTCCTTGGCGATCAGGGCGTGGGGCAGCTCCTGGTGCCGCAGGGCTCCGAAGATCGTGCGGCTCTCGCTCTGCGCCACCTCCGCGAGCGACTGCTCACCGGAGAAGGTGGTGCGCAGCACGCACGGCGTGGCGAAGTAGCCCACGGAGCGCCGAACTTCGCTCTGGGACCGATTGGCCAGCGAACCCATGATCGCGACATCGGACGCCGTCCCGTCGCTCTCGCCGAGCGCGAGCCGGTGGTGCCGTACGGTGACTTTGAGGGCAGCCGCACACACCGCGGTCAGCGTCACACGCTGTCGGCGAACGGTGTGCATCAGCCCTGCGTGCAAGGGCTGGTCCACGGTGATCCGGTCCACCCGCAGCCGGCGTTCCGCGCCGACCTGGATCGCGGGGTCACGAAGCCTCGAAAGGGGGACGGCGGCGACCCCGTCCAGTTTCCGGCGCCAGTAGCTCAGCAGCTTCTCGCGTTCCCCACCGGCCAGGAAACGGCGTTCCGAGTACGCGAAGTCCAGGAACTGGAAGGGGAGAGGGGGCAGTTCGATGCCTGCTCCCCCACGTCCGCCGGCCGCGTAGAGGGCGAAGAGGTCCTCGGCGAGAATCCGGCACGACTCACCGTCCGCGATGACGTGGTCCAGGACGAATCCCACGAGGTGGTGCGCGGGTGCCACGCGGATGCACCGCACGCGCAGGAGAGGACCGCTCGCCAGGTCGAAGGGGACCGCGGCGGTCTCGGCGACGAGCACTCGGGCGGCCTCCCACGACTCCTCCGGAGTGTCCCCCTCGGCGGAGAGGACCGCGAAGTCCAGTTCGTCCGCCGGGCGCAGAGCGATGTCGCAGGCGCCCTCGGGGAAGACGATCCGCACGCTCTCGTGGCGCGACTGCAGCTCGGCCAGGGCCGCTTCCAGCCGGCGGGTGTCGAGTTCCCCCTCGACGGAGCAGCCGAAGACCAGCACATTGCTCTGCTGACTCACCCTGCGGCCGTGCACCAGGCGTTCCTCCTGTGTGAACGACGCCCTCTGGGTCTGTCCGCGGTCGGCTTCGTACAGCTTCATTCTGAACACAGGGAGACCTCACTGCCGGAGAGAGCCGCCGCGAGGTCGCGCGGACCTCGGGCGGCGCTGAGCAGGGCGCGGTGCATCTTCTCCAGCGGGCGGAGGGAGAACCCGTCGGCGCGCCAGTCCTCGTAGCGCACCCCGAAACCCAGGTCGCACCACAACTGGGCGTTGTGGGACTCGTGTTCGCCCGAGGGTTCCAGCAGCACGAGGGGGGTGGCCGCCCACAGCGAGTCCAGGAGTGTGCCTCCGCCCGGCTTGCTGACCATGGCGTGTGCCGTACGCGACAGATCGAAGGAGGAGTGATGCGCGCTGCCCCGCGTGTACGTGATGTCCGATGTCGACCGGCCCGGCAGCAGGCGGCCGAGCGGAGGGTATCCATCGTCCAGCCAGGGGTGCCACGTGGGGTTCAGGGCGAAGTGACGGGTCCGTCCGCGGAGGGGATCCGCCTCTTCTGCGGCGTGCACGACCAGGTCGATGTCGTGCCCTGCGGAGGCGAGTTCGGCGGCCCGGTCACGGTAGGTTCCCATGCCCCACCCGCCCCCGTGCACCAGGAGGCGGGGTTCGCGCCGGCCCCAGTCGAGCGGCGGCTCCGCGGTGACCGGGATCGTCCAGGGCAGCGCGGTGTCCGCCCGCGAGGCCAGCCAGACCTCCTCGGTACCCGGGAGGGGGGCTCCCGCCTTCCGGAAGGACGGCGAGGCGACCGAGTCGACATGGCAGAGGATCACGCGCAGCGGTCGGCCGGTCCGTTCCGTGAAGTGCCGGACGAGGTCCAGCCAGAATCCGGAGAAGACGACCATGGTGCGCACTCCGCTCGCCTCCCAGCGGCGGAACAGCTCCTCACGTGCTTCGGCATCGATCGCCGCCACCGGGTCGGAGGCGATGCGCTGCCCCGCCCGCGCCACACGGAAATCACGGTGGAACACCTCGCGCGAGGCGGTCACGGCCGCGAGCCGGTCGGGGGGAAGCAGCCGCTCCAGCACCTCGACCGCGGCCGGTACGCCACGCTCCCTCAGCCGGGACGCGAGCAGCAGCCCCGGTACGTGCACGCCCAGGGCGACTCCCGAAGTGAGTACGGCGATCACCGGCGACCGCCGCGCGGCCCCGATTCCACGTACTCCAGGGCCGATACGAGCTGGGGGGCCACATGGCTCCACGCCCACTCCCGGTCGGCGGGCGCGGCGTCCCGGGGTTCCACCTCCACCAGCATGATCAAGTAGAGGTACGCCCGGTAGAGCGCGAGACGCAGGCGTACCGAATCGTCGAAGACGCCGTCCCCGCCGGCGCCGGCGTAGCCGGTGAGGAACTCCTTGTCCTGTTCGATGTCGGCGAAGAGCGCCAGCGAGACGAAGTCGGCCACCGGGTCGCCCCAGAACATCCGCTCGCCGTCGATCAGCCCGCTCAGCCGCACGGCGCCGGGCGGCCCGGAGAGCAGCCGGTTTCCCTGCCACAGGTCGAAATGGACCAACGCGGGCCGGGTGACGTCGTCCAGTACGCCGGACGCGGCGGCGAACACCTCCCGGATCGCCGCGGTGGAACGCGGAAGCCGCGCGGCGTAACGCTCGGCGTCGTCCAGCACGGCACCGGTCATCGCGGTGAACGCCTCCCGCCAGGTGGGCGCCAAGGGCCCCAGCGGCTGCGCGGGGTATCCGAATCCGGGCCCCGTGACGGTGTGCAGGCGGGCCACCAGCCGCCCCAGCTCCTCCCGCAGCCCGGCCTGTTCGCTCTCCTCCAGGGAGCCGGCGACCTCGTGCCAGGGAGTACCGGGGCAGGCCGTCATGATCAGGTAGGGGCCGGTTCCCGTGGTGGCGGCGGTATCGCTGTGGACCACCCGGGGCACGATGCCGTCGCTGTCCACGGTCGCGGCGGACTCGTAGAAGGTGATCTCACCGGTCAGCAGCCCGCGCTCGTAGGCCAGACCCGCCGTCGACCGCGGTGGGAGTTTCAGCACCCAGTCGCGGCCCCGGTCCAGGGTGACTCGCAGGACCGTGTTGTACGTTCCGCCCGTCAGCGGCGTGTACCGGGCCGATTCCCTCCCGCGCACGCCGAGTTCTCCCAGGACGGCGGCGGCTGCCTCGACGGACTCCTCGTGGGACGTGTTCACTTTCGCTCCTCCGTGACGGACCCGGACATCTGTCGTCGTGCTGTCTCATGGATCCGGTCCATGAGCGCGATACGCGGTTCGGCGGCACCGAGTTCGGCGCCCCAGTGGCTTCCCTCCTGCCGCAGCAGCGCCCGAATGCGTGCGAACTGCTGCGTGTAGTAGGACACCGCGGGGGTTCTGGTCACTGTTCTGCCGCCGTCACGGGCCACCACCGTGATGTTCAGGGAGACGGCCCCGGCGACGGGCAGCAGGACTCCCCGGATCCGGACGGTACCCTCACGGAACACATAGATGTGCTCGGTGGTGCGGCTCGTGCCGAAGGAGCACTCCAGCGTGGCGCGGCGGCCGGTGGGCAGCACCAGGGCCGCGGAGAAGCGGCGGTCCACTCCCCCGAAGCCGTCGAAGTCGGAGCGGCCCGTCCCCCGGGCGCCGGTGATGCCCACCGTGTCCTGGAGTGCCTGAAGCCAGTACCCCGCGGAGTCGTAGAAGCACCCACCGCCGAGGTCGGGCCTCCAGCGGTAGCCCGGGCCCGGCTGCACCGCGAAGTCGAACCGGCTGCGCACTTCGACGAGTTCGCCGAACGTGCCCGACCGCAGCCATTCGCGCACCGTCCGGTGCCAGGGGTGGCCGAGCGTGGGCAACGCCTCCAGCACGTGGCCGCCCCCGTGCCGCTGCGCGGCGGTGATCGCCGAGAGCTCCCGCCGGGTCAGGCACAGGGGCTTCTCGACGACCACGTGCTTGCCCGCCCGCGCCGCACGCTCCGCCCATCGCGCGTGTCCCGCGGTGTGCAGGGAGATGTAGACCAGATCGACCGCGGGATCCTCGATCAGGTCCTCGTAGCACGCGTGGACGCGCGGGATCGCGTGACGGCGGGCGTACTCCTCGGCGCGGTCGGGAGCAGAGGCGGCCACCGCCCGTACGCCTACGTCGTCGTACTCCTGACTGGGGCGGATCATGGTGCGCTCGGCTATCCCGGTCGCCCCGATCAGCCCGATGGCCAGGCTCATGCCGGGACACCTCCTCGCTTCACCCGGATCCCCGCGCGCCCGGCACTGGTCCGGGTACGTTCCCTCAACCGCGGGAACTCCTCCGGGGCGCAGAAGGCGGCGCAGAACAGGCGCCCGGACGAGGTGCGGAGCGATCCGCCGACGAGCGGCAGCACACCTGGCCGCGGTCCTCGCGTGTAGAGCAGCCCGTCCTGCGCGAGCGCGCGCAGCAGTCCGTCGATGCCCGCTCCCGGCTCCACGGCGACATCGCTCTGCCACAGGTGGCCGCTCAGTCCGTGGCGTGCCGCCCGCCGGTCGAGGTGCAGACTGAGCAGGCCCAGCGAGCTGCGGGCGTTGACTTCCAGGAGCGGGACCCAGGTGTCGCCCTCCACCAGCATCGAGTCGACTCCGACGGGGCCGAAGTAGCCCTCCGCCACCAGGGCACGGGCCACTTCGTCCAGAACCGCAGTGTAGTCCCCGCGCCGGGCGCGGCGCGTGACCTCGGGCGTCGGCGGCCCCGAGGCGTGGTGGCGGTAGCCGTCGTTGGTCATGCTCCGCAGACCGACGTGCTCCCAGGTGCCGTCGCGTCCGATCTCCAGGTGGCCGGAGAAGTCCGCGCGCCGGGCATGGCGGGGCTGTACCACGAACGTGACCCGCAACCCGCGCTCCTCCTGACGCCGGATGTGTCTGACCAGTCGGGCACCCGCCCGGGGCGTCATGACCTCCACGGTGCCCTGGCCGGCGACGCCGTAGGCGTCCTTGACCAGGGCTACGCGCTCTCCGCCGGCCAGTGTGCGGGTGAGTTCGGCCTCCAGTTCCTGCGCGGAGCGCACGGTTCGGCCCGCCCCGGGGAGCCCGAGGCGCCGGGCCAGCGCCGTCGACCACGCCTTGCCGTTGACCCGGGCCACCGTCTCCGCGGGCGGCACGGCGGACGGCCGCCCTGCCCCGGTCAGCAGTTGCCGCGTGGCGGGCAGCACCGCGAAGGGGCGGGCACGCTCATGCCCGGTCATGGCCCCCGCCAGCTCCCGGTCACTCGCGATCAGCTCCTCGACGGCGGGCTCCTCCGCGACGGCCGTCCCGGCACCGTCCGCCACCGGGGGGTGCGGGCAGCGGTGCTCGAAGTCGAAGCCCGCCCTCGCGATCGCCTCCCGGTGGGGTGCGGTGATCGCTCTCCGGGTGATCAGAAGGTCGCCGGGCGCGGTGAAGCCGAAGAGCATCTCGTCCATGCTGCCGATCACGGGGTCAGCCCCCGGGGACGCCAGCCTGGGGAGCTCCGCCAGGTCGTGCGGGCGCCAGTGGCCCTCGGCCCCGAACGTGCCGAAGTGGACAGCGGTGGTCACGTCCGCGCTTCCCGGGCCTCGGCTCCCTCTTCGCCACCGGCCAGCGGCTGGACGGTCTCGGCGCTGAACTGACGGACCGAGCGAAGTGTCTGGAGACTGAGACTCTCGTACTCCAACTCGATGTCGAACTCCTCCTCGACCCTCAGCAGGAATTCGATGGCCTGCAGGGAGTCGAGCCCCAGGTCCTGGACGATGTCCGCTTCGACGGATATCTCATGGGCCTCGAACTTTCCCTTGAAGATATCGACGAGGACCTTCTTGACACGCGTTTCGACGTCGGTTTCCGGCACCATGGTTCACACCCCGTTCAGATAGAGGAGAATGCACTTCGAGCACACTGGCATCATGCCGGTCTCGGCGAGGATCGAACGGACCCGCCGGAATTTTTCGCTCTGCCAGAGGTCGATCACGGGGGTGTCATACAGATTCCCGACCACGAACTCCGGAAAGAACTTGCAGGAGCTGACGTTTCCGTCGGCATGGACCTCCATGCGGTTGGTGACGGCCAGGCAGCGCTTGCGCTGCTGAGCCGGCTGCGAGGTACCCCGGATGAACGACTCGACCTCGCTCTCCTCCAGCTGCGGCTGGTAGCGGACACGTGGCCCCCACACCCTGTCCGCGAGCCGCGCCATCGAGTCCCGCAGCACCGGGAGCAGTTCTTCGGGCAGCCGATAGGTGTACGAGTGCCAGGTCGGCTGCGCGGTTCCGGTGTCGGGCTCCAGCCAGGCGAAGTGCTCGGCGTACACCTCGTCCATGGAGTGCGCCACGTCCGGGCTGATGTACCAGGGGAACTGGAAGTAGACGGTGTTGACTCCGACCTCCTCGGCCCACTCCATGAACTCGTACATGCGGTCCACGGTGGCCTCGGACACCATGCAGGAGACGGACACCTCGCCCTGGAACTCGCCCTTGCGCTTCAGGTCGAGCATCGCCTGGATGTTGCGCACGGTCCGCCCGAACGTGCCCTTGCCCCGCAGCGTTTCATGGTCGGCTCCCAGCCCGTCCAGGCTGACCAGGAGGTTCAGATGGCGGCCGATCCTCAGCAGGTCGTCCATCTTGCGCTCGAAGAGCAGGCCGTTGGTGCACATGTTGACCGTTCGCGGGTAGCGCTCGACGAGCCGGGACACCTCGTCGAACCGGCTGTGCATCAGCGGTTCACCGCCCCACAGGAACAGCTTTCCCCGGACCTTCGCCGTTGCCGAGAGCACATCCTCGACGACGCTCGTGTCCAGCTCCGTCCGCTGCTTGGCGACGTCCCAGTCACGGAAGAAGCCCTGGTCGTTCCACTGGTAGCAGTGGGTGCACCGCAGGTTGCAGCGGTAGGTGAGCTGGAGGCTGACCTCGCGCGGCACCTCCGAGGCGTAGGAGAGATCGGTACGCATCCGGGCCCGCGACTTGGACCGGATCGACACGGTGTGCTTGATGTCGGCGAATTCCTTGTCGGTGAGCGTGCGACGTGTCTGCGGATACACGGAACCCCTAGAGTCGGTGGGAATCAACGGACGGTTCTGTGCCGCTGGTGACCGGTTCGGCGGGAGCGAGCCGACGCAGGTGGACAACGGCGGGTACGAGCAGTAGCGCCAGGCCTCCCAGCAGGAGGACAGCGGTTGAGGTCAGCAGTACGGCCGAGGCGCCGATTCCCGTCGCGACGGGACCGGCCAGGGCACGCCCCGCCGGCACCAGGCCCATCGAGCCGAGCACCTCGTAGGAGTGGATACGGCTGAGCACATGCGGCGGGGAGTGGGACTGGACGGTGGTCGTCCACATCACGGCCCAGAAGGCGTTCGCCGTACCGCCCATGAAGAAGCAGAGGGCCAGCAGGGACAGGGGCGCACCGAAGGCGATTCCCGCGGGCAGTGGTGCGAAAGCCATCAGGCTCAGTACACCGACCTTCAGCGGTCTGGCCGGCTTGGCCCACCAGGCGATCACTCCGCCCGCCATGGCCCCGAGACTGAAGGTCGAGATCAGCAAACCATAAGTGGTGGCCCCGAATCTCTCAATCAGCAGAACTGCTTTGAGCACGTCGAACGGACCGAATACCAGCAGGCCGAACAGCGCGAATACACCCACGGTCGACCACAGCCACGGACGCCCCGCGAACTCGTGCCAGCCGGTCTTCAGTTCGCGTCGGACGTCGGGCCGTCCCACCGCTCTCCGGACGGCCGCCAGGCGAATGCGCCACAGGAGCACGGCGCTCGCCGCGAACGAGAGTGCGTCGAGCGCGATCACCGCGGAGGCCGACGCTGCCATGATGACGAATCCGGCACCCGCGGGAGCCGCCAGGGAGACGACGGACTCCGCCGCCCGCAGGGCGGCGTTGGCCGGCTGGGTGTCCCCCCGAACCACCTGTTTCAGCAGACTTCCCGCTCCGGGCTGAAAGAGCGCCTGGGCCACTCCCGTGCACAGGACGATCACCAGGATCTGCCACAGTGCCGGTCTCCCGGAGAGGAAGAGCAGGGCGAGGACGGCCTGGAGGGCGAATCTCGTCAAGTCCGCGATCACCATGGGAGTTCGCGGCTGGAAGTGATCGAGCAGCACTCCGCCGACGAGCATCAGCGCCACGACCGGGACCATGGAGGCGCCGAGCACCAGGCCCACGGCCGAGGTGCTGAAGTCCTGCTCGACCATGACCGCGGTGAGTCCGATGGGGAACACCGCGTCACCGGCCCGGGAGAACGACCGCGCGAGGATGAACCGCCTCAGGTTCGGGTCCCTCAGTAACAACGGCCTCACCATGTACCGACTCCTTCCTCACTCTGCCCACCCGGGGCCGGGACGGACCGACGCATCGGCGGACGCACGGCCGGCGTCCCTGCCGGCCGCGGTCGCGGGAGAGCCCCACGGCCCCCACCGGACGCAGCTCGTGGTGCCGGAACCTGCCTGGTCACCGACGAGTCACCTCACACCGCACTCCTCCTCCCCGGACGGATCGTCGAGCAGGCCGAGCAGGTAGCGGCCGTATCCGCTGTGCAGCAGCGGACGGCTCAGCTCGCGCAGTTCCCCGTCCCCGATGAGGCCGCGGCGCCAGGCCGCCTCCTCCACACAGCCGATCTTCAGTCCCTGGCGTTCCTCGATCACCCGCACGTATTCCGACGCCTGCACCAGGGCGGAGAACGTCCCGGTGTCCAGCCACGCCGTACCCCGGTCCAGGACGGTCACCGTCAGTTCGCCCTCGCGCAGGTAGGCGCTGTTGATGGCACTGATCTCGAGCTCACCGCGATCGCTCGGTACGAGGTCGCGAGCGAACCTCACCGCCTTGTGGTCGTAGAAATAGAGTCCGGGCACCGCGTATCTGGATTTCGGAACGAGCGGTTTCTCCTCGATCGAGACCGCCATTCCTTTCTCGTCGAATTCAACGACCCCGTATGCCGTCGGGTCGGCGACGGGGTAGGCAAAGATCCGGCCGCCCTCCGGATCGGTGTGCTCGCACAGTCCGCTCTCCAGGCTTCCACCATGAAATATGTTGTCGCCGAGGATGAGTGCGACCGGTTCGTCCTCTAGGAAATCAGCACCGAGCAGAAGACCCTGAGCGATTCCTTTCGGCTCTTCCTGCACCATATAGTTCAGCTGTATGCCGAGATGGGATCCGTCACCGAGCAGCCGCTGGAATCCGGGTAGATCGCAAGGAGTGGCGACAAGCAGGATCTCCCTCATCCCAGCCATGATGAGCGTGGTCAGCGGATAGTAGACCATGGGTTTGTCGAATACCGGAAGAAGTTGCTTGGAGACAGAATGGGTGACCGGCCACAGCCGAGATCCGGTGCCTCCCGCCAAGATGATGCCGCGCATTACAGGACAAAGACCAGGACATGCTCAACGTACTCGGACACAGGATTTTTCCCTTTCCGTCATGGGCACCCGGCATTCGGTCTGCGACGCGGAGAAATCCGGGACAGCGGCCCGGCGTTCCGGCACCGCGGTCAGTCGGCCATCGCCTTGTAGGCAGCCGTCAGAAATCCGAGGTAGACCGGCAGACGCTCCCACTCCGTCCTCTGGAGAATGAGCACCGACACCATGTCCTCGGCAGGATCGTTGATCCAGTAACTGCCGTATTTCCCATACCATCCGTAGCTCCCGGCGGACGGTCCGAAGCGTGCGCGCCGGGTGCGGACCGACATCCCGAAACCCCAGCCGTACTCCTTGAAGAACCAATCCGGCGTGAAGCTGGAGACCGCCTTCTGCTCCGGTGTGAGGTGATCACTCGTCATGAGCGCCACCGACGCCCTTGAGAGGATCCGCTCGCCGTGGAGCAGTTCCGAGGCGAAGGTGAGGAATTCCTCGGGGGTCGAGACCAGCCCGCCGGCAGGCGCCTTGAACGTCGGCGGTCGCCGCCAGCGTCCGTCGGGGCCGTCCTCGACCACGAGCTCGCCGGTGGCCGCGTCGAGTTCGTACGCGGTCGCCAGCCTTCCGGCGTTCTCTCGGCCCACACGGAAGCCGGTGTCCTTCATCCCGAGCGGCTCGCAGATCCGTTCGCGCACGACGTCCTCAAGCGACGTGCCGGTGGCGCGGGCCATGAGCACACCGGTGACGATGGGGCCGATGTTGTAGATGAAGCGCTCACCCGGCTGACAGACGAGCGGCAGCGCGCCGAGCCGACGGATCCACTCGTCCGGCGACGGACCGGGATCGCCCGCGCCCTGCCCTCGTCCGAGCGCGTCCAGCGCGTCGGCGATGGGCACCGTTCCCGGCTCGGCGACGATCGTGCCGGTGCCGAGGCGGCAGGTGAGCAGATCCCTCAGGGTGATCGGGCGTTCCGCAGGGACGGTGTCGTCGAGCGGCCCGTTCGGATCGGCGAGCACGGCCATGCCGGCCAGTTCCGGGAGGAGCGGGTCGACCGGGTCGTCGAGGCGCAGCACGCGCTCCTCGACGAGCGACATCGCGCAGGCGGCGATGACCGGCTTCGTCATCGACGCGATGCGGAAGAGCGTGTCGGCCGCCATCGGTGTCCGCGACCCCGCGCCCTCGAAGGCGAGCGTGCCCGCTGCCTCGATGTGGACCTCACCGTGGCGGGCGAGCACCGCGACAGCCCCCGGGCCGTGGCCGACCTCGACATGGCGTTCGAGCACCTCTCGGACTCGGGCCAGCCCTCTCCGCGAGAAGCCGCCTGCGGTCACTGTCTCCACCTCGTTCTCTCTGTGTCCGCACGCTGTCCGGTGCGGGGTCCGCACGGCGGACGCGGTGGTTCCCGGGTTTCGAGCGGAATGCGATGGCTGCGCGGCCGGTGCCCTCCGGTTCGGGGGCTCCGCGCCCCGACCCGCGTACCGGGCGCGGGGGGTCCTCCCGTCCCTCCCGGGAACGGAGGTGGCCGGCTACCGGCGGGGTACGAAGTCGACGACGTCTCCCGCGCGTTCGCCACCCGACAGCTGACCGTCCCGGTCGGTGCGGATGTAGGCCCGGTGCAGCCACCGGTCCTTGCCGTCCCAGCGTGCGGTGAACGGCCTGCGCGCGTGCGCGGTGCGGAAGTTGTCGATGATCAGCAGCGCGCCCGGGACGAGCTGCACCTCTTCGGCCACATCGTCCAGAGCCTGCGACAGGGCGGCGAGGGCTTCCTTGTCGGCCGGCTCCTCAGCCGTGAGGATCGACCGGTCGTAGCCGAGGTACGGATCGTTCACGTCCCCGTGCAACGGCCTGACGACGGCGGTGAGTTCCGGGTCCTCGACATGGTCGCGGAAGGTCACTCCGACCGGACGGGGCAGCTCACGGTCGAACAGCCGGTTCTTCACCGCGTCACTGAGCCGCGGCAGGGCTCTGCGGATCGAGCTGACGACGGTCGCCGCCCTGCGCTCGTGGTCGGAGCGCGAGCAGGAGAGGATGATGTAGTTCGGCTGGAGGGCGTGATGGTTCAGGTCCGAGTGGAACTCCAGCTGGGTCTCGGTGGTCCCTCCTGACAGGGGATGGGCATCGGGCGTCGGGTACAGCTCATGGAGGACCGAGCGGGAACGACGGTTCCCGTATCCCTGGTCGTAACCGGTGAGCAGCCCCAGCCGGCCCCCGACGAGGGCGAGCATCGCCTCCATGTTCAGCAGCCGGCGGTCCTCCGGCGTGGGGGTGGACGTGGGAGTGGGGGGCAGCTCCGCCTCCGGTTCGACGGGCAGGCCCGTCAGAAGCAGATAGCCGTCCTGGTTGCCCTGGGCATTGAACCGGTCCAGCCCCTTGGACAGTTCCTCCGGCAGGTTCCCCGACAGCTGCCTCGCGGTCTCCAGAAAGGCGTACAGATCCGTGCGCGGAACCTTCGGGAGCGCCGAGGCGATACCGAGCAGCCGCTCGCTGAACGGAGCGCAGTCAAGGATCGGAGAGGACATGATACGTATCTCCCTTGCATGAAATGGAATGTGCGCGGGCGTCCTGACGGGGCCGGGGCAGCGCGTTCGCGTGGACCCTGGCCCTCTCGCCGGGGATCAGGGAAGGTCTGTGAAGTAGTGCGGGGGCCCGTACTGTTCGCGGACCCGCAGACTCCCCTTGCCGTCCCGGTGGGTGGCGGACCGTGCGTTGGCGAACTCCTTGACCAGGGCGTGCACCGCGGCCTCACGTCCTCCCAGGAACGTGAGTTCGCTGACCCCGAGACGCAGGAGTGGGCCGGGCACACCGGGGAGATCCACCTGGACGTTCACCCGGATACCCTGGTCGTAGAGCGACCGTGAGAAACCGTCGGTCCGTTCGGCGTTCCCGATCTTCACCCATACCTGGTGTGTGCTGGTGGCATGGCCGTCGTCGTCCATGACCACGTCGAAGCCGTCCGCTCCCAGCAGTTTGCTGAAGAGCCGCGCATTGCTGATCAACTGCTCCGCATACGCCTGGCCGAAGTGCAGAAACTCCGAGGCGGCGAGACCCAACGCGAGGGTCTCGGCGAAGTGGTGACTGCTGAGCATCTTGAACTGCGCGTCCCGCAGTCTGCGGCGCATGTCGTCCGACCGCGTGAACAGGACTCCCTTGTGGGGACCCGGGAAGGATTTGTGGGTGGACCCTCCCATCGTGTCGGCGCCGGCATCGAGCGGGTTCTCCAGGGCTCCCCCGAGGACGAGCCCCAGCGTGTGACTGCAGTCGACATGCAGGAGTGTTCGCGGGGAGTGCGCGGCGATGAGATCGGCGACGCGGGACACCTGCAACTCATGACGGCTGTTCTGAAGGTCCAGATAGACCAGTTCCGGTTCGACTTCGCGCAGGATCCGCTCCAGCCGGACCTCGTCGACCCGGCCTTGCGCGACAGGCACCGTGGCCGAGGCGAAGCCGAGCCGCAGCGCCAGATCCGCGGTGGCGTAGTGGCCGCCGGACGCGGCGTCGACGGAGACAACCGTTCCGCCGGGCTCACCGCCCAGGCCGGCCATGGCGATCGTCATGGCCGACATCCCGGAAATGGGCCGCACATTGACGTACGGGGCCCGGCCCAGCCGGGACAGGCTGCGAACGGCCAGTTCCGTCTCAAGCTCGGCGGCCGCCTGGCCGCCGCGGAACTGCCAGAAGTCCGGGTCCAGCTCGTCGTTGAAGAAGTAGCGGTTGTAGTAGTCACTGCTGAGAGGCATGCTCGCCAGCGGTGACATCTTGTTCTCGCTCGGCACGAGATTGACAGCGGATTCAGCACTCTTCTCGTGGCAGCGAAATTCGCGTATCGCGTTGCGAAGTTCCGAGATATCCGCCATCTTGGGTTCCCATTCTTCCTTGCAGTCTTCTACTGACACCGCCGTCCGCCCCTCCATGGAGAAGAGCGGGTGACCGATCGGCCTGAACCGTTTCCCGTAGGACCTCGTGCCCTGTCCGCCCTCGCGCGCCCGCCGAGGCTTACGGGACGGCTCCCTCGGCGTTCCGCCCCTGGCTCAGCTCTCCGGCAGGGGTGGGCGGCTGTACACCGCCCTGACCAGGAGGCGCCGGTGTCGCGGACTGTCCTGGTACGAGGTACGGCCGTGCGAGACCCGGTCGTTGCGGAATATCAGGGCTTCCCCGCGAGCCAGCCTCACCGCGGTGCGGTACCGGGGATCCCCGGCCGCCTGCCGAAGGAACTCAAGACCGCGCCCGAGGCTGCCGGCCCGGCCGACGGACTGATTCCACGTACATGTGTCGTTGTCCGTGAACCGCGTGACGACGGTGCCGTCGGGCTCCATGGCGAAAGCGGGTCCCATGGCGCTGGCCTCGACGCCGGGAATCGTGGCCCGCCGCTCCAGCGCACGGGGATCCAGGAGCGCGGAAGCCGCTTCGGCGTCGGATTCGCGCAATGCCTCGAACGCCGCCACGGCATTGAAGATCACCGTGTCCCCGCCCGCGTGGGCGGCGCGTACACAGTAGAGGATCGAGGTCCTGAGCTTTCCGATCTCGTCGGCCAGACCGTCCACGTGCAACGCCTGGCCATCGGTCGTACTGAAACCGGGATGCTGATCCGCTGGATTTCGCTGCACCTCGTGATAGAGATTCGCGTACTGTTCGGCATTCTCGCGACGGTACAGAGCGGGAATCACTGGATCGCCCAGTCCGAGCGAGGCGGAAAGTCTCTTCAGAGAGATTTCGGGACCGTCCGCAAAATCCCCCATGACGGCGACGGCAAATCCATTGCACTCCAGATCGTTCACCAGCGATATGACCGCGCCGGGAGCAGAGAACTCGATCCTGCGCCCGATATTCTGGCTGCGGTAGTCTGCTTGGGCCTGCTTCAACGGATCTCACCTTCCGGAAATAGGGTTCCAAAGCGGCGGCGATGGACACCACGCGACCTGCCGCTTCCTGCCTCACGGCGCTGCCTCGAACGGCCGGGAACGGGTGGCAGATCACCATGTGCCGCGGCCACCGGACGCGGGGCCGGCCTGAGCGATTGCCGAGCATCCGTCCCGCCTGTCACGGGCCGCTGAAACACCAGTCCGTCGCACTCTTCCTCAGCTCTGCGCGGGGCATGGTCCCCGTACGGCGGAAGGCACTCCCCTCCCTGCCGCTGCTCGCGCCCGGACTACCGCCCGCGCGGCGAACTCTTCCCGGAACGCGAAGAACTCCACGTACGAGTAGGCGGTTTGACGACTCCTCAGCACCTCGTTCTCCCAGGTGATTCGCTGCGGAGAATTGATGTCCGATCATTTCTCCCGGATGCGGTCCCACTCGTGCTCGCTGGAATACAAAGCGATACTCCCGGCCGAGCCGCCACCGTGTCTAGTGGCCCATCGACCATGGAGCATCAGCCACGTCTCCCGGCGACGGTGAATGAGGTGGCGCCCGATCGACAACCTTGTCCCGCATTCAGCGGTGACGCGGCTCCGCTGCGCTCGCCACTCCCGTGCGTCACGTCAACATGCCTGCGCATAAAGGGACTTCGGAACCGTCGGGGCGGTCTTCGCTCCGACGGCGACGCTCGGGCTCATCGCCGCACCACGAGTCCGTGCGCCCCGCCGCGCATGGCGCGGCCCCTTGGCCCCTCGCGCCGACCGCTGCCATGATCACGCCCCCGCACCGGCCCGACCGCGGCGCCCTGTCCCGGACCGGACAGGGCGCCGGCCGACCCCGGGAAGGAAGAGGTCAGGGCCGCGGTCCGCCGCGTGGCCCCGTGCGTACGACAGGCGCGCAGGCGCACACCGGATCCACTGGATTCACTGGACCACCCCGATGGCCCAGCAATGGGAGACCGGCCTCGTCTCAGGTCCTGGAGCGAGCAGATTCAGGAAGACGTCCGTGCTCGGTTCGGCGAAGTGCCGCGCGATCTCCCGCACCCTGCCGGACGCCGTCACCTTCTCCCACGCCTCGGTCGGACCGACTCCCCAGGGCCACTCCGGCACGATGTCATCCATGATGATCTTCGCACCCTTTCGGCACATGCGGACGAGGTTTTCGATGTCGGATCGGGCCTCGTCCAGGCTGTGCCCGCCGTCCACGAAAACCAAATCGAAGGCAGCGTCCGGATGGAATTCCCGATAGGCCGGCAGCGTCCTTCCCGAATCCCCGATGACGAGTTCATGACGCCCAGGAAACTCTTCGTCCACAAATTGCTTGGCGTGCGGAACGCATTCGTGGAACCCGATATCGAAGGATGTCACGGTAGCCCTCTTGTTCGCCCCGAGGAAAGCGAAGCTGGACAGACCCGCGTGGAAACCCACTTCGGCGATCCGCTCGATGCTCTCGTCCTCGGCGATGTGCATGAGGTCAGCGATCTGGTGAACGGACGATGATCCCTCGTGTATCCGAATCCCGTTCGACTGCAAACGGGAATGCATCGACCGCACGATGTTGCTTGCCGCAGTTTCCAGTTCCGACTTCATCAGTCATCTCCTCCAGGTTTTTCAAGGGACCGGCTCGTGCTCTGCGCGGGAATGCACAGACTCACCGCCGAGGGCCGAGCCGCACCGGGTGATCGCTGTCCCCGGCCGGCCGCACGGTCATCGCCGTCATTCCGCCGCGGCCTGCCCGGCATCGCGGGGTCCAGCGCTCGACGACCGGAAGATGCCGTCGATCATCAGCATCTGACCGGTCGCGTCGTCACCGCTGTGGTTCTGCTCCAGGGCGACCACCGAGAAGCCCCGTCCGGTCAGGAAGTTCAGCACCTCGTCGAACGGTGGTGCGCCCCGGTGCATATCGACCAGCGACAGTTCGAGTTCGAGCAGCGCCACACGGTCCAGGAGCGGACCCGCACCCTTGAGCACGGACAGTTCGGCGCCCTCCACGTCCAGCTTCAGGTACACCCGTTGCCCGTCGCAGCCCAACTCGTGCCACAGCGAGCGCAACGAGCGCATCGGGACCAGTTCCGTGCCGGTCTCGATGTCGCCGGGCCAGACACGGCGGTGGAGGTCGGTCCGCCGGAAGACCGATGAGCCGAGCGACGTACGCGTCAGGTGCAACAGGGCCTGGCCGTCCTCCGGCCCGAGCGCCGCGTTGTAGCAGTGCCAGTCGTCGTCCGACCGGGCGGCCTCGGCCAGCACCTCGAAGGTCGCCGACGCGGGCTCGAAGGAGATCATGCTCCCGCGGAAACCGCACTGCCGCATCCACTTCGCGTACTGACCGCAGTTCGCACCGCCGTCGATGACCACATCGATGTCGCGGAGCAGGAGGCGTCGCCGTTCCTCCGAGGTCATCAGATTCCTGCTGTACGGCGGGAGATCCTTCACAGCCTGTGGTGTCGGACGTTCCATGAAAGCCTCGCAATCAGCATGAGGATGGATGGGTGCGTGCCGCCGTGGAACGGGCGGCGCCCGGAGCTCTCGCTGCTTCTGCTCCTGACGGCCGGCTCCCCGGGAGGGGTACCTCTTCGCGGGGGGGGTCATCCGCCGATCGCCGAGTATTCCGACAGGGCATCTCGGCAACGGGACATGAAGGTGTCGACCAGGGATTTCTCGTGCAGATGGCGGTCATAGAGCCAGCTCACCCTCAGACCCTCGTCGCGGAATTGAGCTCTCACGTTCAGCTCAGGGGCCCCGGTATGCGTCGAGTACGCTTCCGCGGAGGGCAGTTGAAGGCGTTGGAGCGTTCGGTTGTTCCGCTTCTGCGAGGCCTGTCCGAAATAGTTGAAGTGGACCTGTGGGCCCCAGCCTTTTTCGTCGATGTGCCGGCGCATGCGGTCCGGGTGCCCGATCCATCGGAGAAGGCCGAAGCTTATGCCGCTGTTGGGGATACAGCGAATGGCATCGCGTACCTGCTGTATGTACGTCGCAGCGTCGCATTCGCCTCTGCGGGGCAGTACCACCACACCGCAGGTGGCCAGCCAGCCCACCGTGTTGAAGACTCTGGGCGGCATGAGATGACGTCTGACGGCCGTTTCGCCGTCACTGTCCCCGCTCGCTGAACCATACGTTATCGCTCTGCCGTTGTGGACGATTTTTATGCACAGATCTCGCCCGGTCAGGGATGTGACAGATTCCGCGACAGCAGCGAGGAGCAACTCCTGTTCGGTGACTTCCAAGATCTTTGGTATCTCGTAGGCAAGGCGTGTCGCCGTTCCCGCCGCAATGTCGATGTCTTGACTGCACACCTGGCGGACGGAGTCCGTGTGGTAGCTCGGGAACCTTGTCGGTATCCGCGTGAGATCTTCCCACGGCAGATTGACCCAATGGTCGAGTTCGCCTTCGAGTTCATCGGACCTCGAAAATTCTTGAATCCTGTTCGCGTATTCTTCAAAGGGAACCGCGTTGGCCTTGAAACGCTTCCCGGCGGAACGCAGTTTGCACGCCGCCTCAACATCGCGCTCCAGCAGTGACAGCGAGATCCCGTCCGCCACGAGGTGGTGAGCGGCTACCACAAGGTATGGGGACTCGTCCCCTCCGGGATCGACCATGGCGAATCGGGCAAGCGTTCCGGAGTCCACATCGACCATACGGCCGACCTCTGCCGCAATCTGCGTCGCCACGGTGCGCAGCTGATCACGAGGAATCGTACTCGCATCGAAAGAGCGCAGCGGTACCGAATCCGATCGGTCCGCAATCCGTTGATGCCACCCGTCATGGCGGCGTTCGAACTGTGCGCGCAGAGAGGAATGTGCGTTCCAGATATCGTGAATGGCGCCCTCCAGCGTTGGGCAGTCGACCTCCTGAGGCATTTTGTAGAGTCGCGTCAGCGTCCAGAGGTTCGGATTCCACAGCTCCGGATGGATGACATCCAGGAACCAGGCTTGTTCGGAGGTCAGAGGAACTTCCAAGGCCTTCTCTCCATGCTCGCTCTTGTCGCGCCGGAACGGATCGGTCCCTTGCCGCAGTACTCGTTCGTCGAATTCGGTGGACGTGTGGCTCCCCTCGCCTCAGCAGCACCCGGAGGAGCAGCTCAATGGCCGCTGCTCGCATAGTGCTTTATCTGACTCCGCCACAGTCCGTGGGCGAGGAGGAGAAGAACCGGTCCCACCACGGGCGCCCCGAAGGCGATCCAGGGACTGACGTGCAGTCCACCGGAATGTCCCAGCAGCACTCCGGCGGGCAGATAGGCGACGAAGGCCAGCGGCACGATGAAGGTGAGGGCGAACTGCGTCGCCGTGGGAAAGATCCTCATCGGGTAGCCGCCGAAGTTGTTGAAGACACTGTCAATGAGCATGCGCAGGGACTGGGTGGACAGGGCACGAAATGACAGCGAGGCAATGGCGAGCTGCAGTGCTCCTTCGATCATGGCGCCGCCGGCCACGGCCAGCAGCAGATAGACCACGCCGGGAATCGACCAGCCCATGTGGAGCCGCGATGCGGCGGCGCAGAGGACCACGACCCCGGTCGCGAGATCACCGAGATGTTCCAGCTGGAACCGCTGGGTGAGCAGGTGCACCAGTGGCCCGCCGGGACGGATCAGATAGCGGTCGAAGACCCCCGTACGCAAGGCCGTATCAATGCGGTACACCTGGCTGCACGGCACCAGCCACAGCCCGTGGGACACCAGCCGCATGCCGTACAGAAAGGCGATCTCGGCCATCGACCAGCCGCCGATCGCACCGAACCGCTCGACGACCAGCCACACGAAGACCAGTCCGACGCTCTGGAAAGCGGCTCCGCCGGCGAAGGTGAGGAGGAGATTGCTGCGGTACTGCAACTGGGCCCGGACGGCGGCACCCATCAACAGCGCGTAGGCCCGCCACCACGGGACAGGCAGATTCGGGGCGACGGGCCGCGATCGATGACATGCGGGCGAAGTCCCGTCCATTCCGGCGACTCCCATGCTCACCCTCCCTGGACGACGACTTGCCGCATGGCCCGGAGCCATACGAAACGCAGCACCAGCCACAGCACGGCGACCCAGGCCCACTGGACGCCCAGCGCGGTCAACGTCTCGCCCGGACCGCCGAGTTGGCCGAGGTAGAGGGACAGCGGGGTGTAGATGGTGGCGTGGAACGGCATCCATTGCACCAGCGCCGCAATCGGGTCCGGCATGAACCACAGCGGCACCAGAGTCCCGGAGAGCAGCTGGGAAACCATGCGATAGATGAAGAAGATTCCACCGATCTCCATCGTCCAGAACGCCACCATGCTCACGGTCTCGGACAACAGGACGGTGATCAGATAGGCAGGGACCAGACTGAGCGCATACGCACATGCCGCGCCCGCCGAGGCCGGCGGCTGCATTCCGCCGATCAGTATCGCGAACGGCAGGGCTGTCACCGCGAACGGCACCATGGCGAAAGTGGTTCCGACTTGGGAGAAGAACATCTGCGCGGTGAAGCTGACCGGACGCACCAGATCGATGACGACATTGCCCTGTCGAATACGATCGGGAATGAGCGAGAGTCTCGACGGATTGAACAGCCAGTATTGGAGCATGGCGAGTGTCGCATAGGCGATCTGGGTGGAAAGAGTGATCCGGCTTCCGTCGGATCCGGCAGCGGATCCCGATTCCGGGAAGACCGCCGTCCATACCAGCTTGAGCAGGTAGATCTGTGTGAGAATCCCGATGAGACCGAACAGGAAGTCCGCACGGTAGATCAGCTGTGTGCGGATCTGAACCTTTATTATCCCGGCGTAGGCGATGCCTTCCTGACGCCGGGTCAGGGGAGGCGGGGCCTGGCCGTTCACGCTGTCCTGCTCGCGAGCGGACCGGTTGCCCGGTCGCGGTACCGGGGAAGGAAAATCGACGCGTGGGTTGTTCATGCGACCCGTTCCTGATTCGAGGGGGAGGACTGCGCCGTCCACGGGCACCCTCAGATCGATGTGTGGACCTCAGACAGCGTTTCTTCCGGTGATCCCCGCTGCCGCGAGGACGGCGCGACGCGTCAGCACCCGTGCCAGGTGGGCCCGGTACTCGGACGGAGCGCTCGGGCGGGACATCGGCGAGGCGCCCCGCGCCGCGGTCCCGACGGCCCGCGCCACGGCATCCTCCGTGGCATCCGCACCGGCAAGTGCCGCCTCGGCCGCGGACGCCCGCAGCGGGGTGGCGCCCATATTGGCCAGCCCGATACGCGCCTCGACGATGCTCCCGCTCTCGCGTCGCACCGCCGCGGCCACGCCGACCCATGTGGTGGCCTGCGCCGAGAACTGGAACTTCTCGTAGTGGAAGCCCCAGCCCTCCCCCAGCGCGGGCACCCGTATCCCGACGAGCAGTTCGTCGGCCTCCAGCGCGTTGACCAGGCGGTCGACGAAGAAGTCGGCGGCCGGGACGGTGCGCCGTCCTCGCGGGCCCCGCGAAACCATCACGGCGTTCAGCGCCAGCATCACCGGGGGCAGATCCCCGGCCGGATCGGCATGGGCTGCGGACCCGCCGATGGTTCCCCGGTGCCGGACGGCCGGGTCGCCGACCGTCTCCGTGGCCATGGCCAGCAGCGGGGCGTGGCGGCGGACCAGCTCGTCGTGGATGACGTCGTGGTGGGTGGTCATGGCGCCGATGACGAGCGAGTCCGCCTCCTGTCGTACACCGCGAAGCCGCGGCACCCGGTTGACGTCGATGACCCACCGCGGTGAGGCGGCTCGCCGTCTCAGCATCGGCAGCAGGCTCTGGCCGCCTGCCAGCACCTTCGCCTCCTCGCCGCACTCGGCCAGCAGACGGACGGCCTCGTCGACGCTCGTCGGGCACGCGTAGTCGAACGCCGCGGGAATCACGCCGCACCTCCTGGAGACCGCGAGTCCCGCGTGCTGTCCGGGACGGCGGGACCGCGCCCCGGGCCGGCCCCGGCGGCGGACTCCGCCGTGCTCATCACCACGTCCGCTCACCGCCCGCCGCCGGTGCCGGCTCGGACTCCCGGGCGGCGGCCGCGGCGAGCACCGCCCCGACGATGTTCTGGTAGCCGGTGCATCGGCAGAGGTTGCCCCTCAGCGAGTTCCGGACCTCCTGGGGACTCGGGTCGGGGTTCTGCCGGAGCAGATCGCGGGCCGCCATGATCATCCCCGGGGTGCAGTAGCCGCACTGCAGGGCGTGCCGCTCGTGGAACGACCGCTGGAGCGGATGCCACTCGCCGTCCCGGGCGAGCCCCTGGAGGGTCGTCACCTCAGCGCCGTCCGCCTGGACCGCCAGGACGGAGCAGCTCTTGACGCTCGCCCCGTCCAGGTCGACGGTGCACGCCCCGCAGTTCCCCGTGTCACAGCCGCTCTGGGCGGTGGTCAGGGACAGCCGGTCCCGCAGGTAGTGGACGAGGAGGAGCCTGGGTTCCACCTCGTCCTCGTACGTCGTGCCGTCCACGTTCACCGAGATGCGATTCATGTCTTCCTTTTGAGAACGGGCGGGCGTCGCCGGTGGGCGCGTGACGGGCACCGGTCGTCGTGTGGGGCCGACGGGGATGGTGAGGACCGGTTCCGCGGTCACACGGACCCGTCGGCCGGGGATCCGTTCGCCGTTCGACGTCGGGACCGGCGCTCGGCGCCCGCTTCCCCGATCGCCGCCCAGACACGGTCCGGTGTCATCGGCATGTCGATGTGCCGGACACCGAGATGGGCGACCGCGTCGATGACGGCGTTCTGCACCGCGGGAATGGAACCGATCGTGCCCGCTTCGCCGATCCCTTTGACACCGAGGGGATTGACGTCGGTGGGGGTCTCGCCGGCTTCCAGCTCGAAGTCGGGCAGATCGGCGGCGGCGACGGCCCCGTAGTCGGCGAGCGTCGCGTGGAGTGGATTGCCGTCCGCGTCGTAGCGCACCTCCTCGAACAGCACCTGGGCGATCCCCTGCGCGATGCCTCCGTGGCGCTGGCCCTCCGCGAGCACCGGGTTGAGGACCGGCCCGGCGTCGTCCACGGTCATGTGCCGGAGCACCGTGACCATCCCCGTCTCGGTGTCGACCTCGACGACCGAGAGATGCGCGCCGAACGGGAACGTCGGCCGGTCCGAGGCGAACTCGGCATCGGCGCGGATGCTTCCCGCTCCGGTGTGCCCGACGACCTGCTCCCAGGTCAGGGACCGGCCGGGGTCTCCTGCCACGTGCCACGTGCCGGAAGCCACGTCGAGGGTGACGTCGCTCTCGCGGACCGCGAGCAGGCCGGCGGCATGCCGCCGGGCCTGGTTCCGGACGTCGGCGGCGGCCTGGTGGACCGCGGAGCCGCCGAGTTGCAGGGACCGGCTGGAGTAGGTGCCGACGGCCTTCGGGATCAGGTCGGTGTCCCCGTGCACGACGGTGATGCGGTCCACCGGAATCCCGAGCTCGGCCTCGACCAGCATCGACCAGGCGGTGCGGTGTCCCTGGCCCTGCGTCGAGCTGCCGGTCAGGACCCTCGCGTGTCCCCGGCCGTCCACGGTCACCCTGGCGGTCTCACCACCGCCGCCGGTCATCTCCACGTAGACGGAGATGCCGATGCCGAGCGCGTTCACGCACCCCTTGTCCCTGCGCGCGGCCTGCTCGGCCCTGAGCCGGGGGTACGCCGCGGCGCCGAGGAGCCTGTCGAGGGCCGCCCCGTACTCACCGGAGTCGTACAGGGCCCCGGTTCCGGTCCGGAAGGGGAACGCGTCCGCGGCGATGACATTGCGGCGGCGGACCTCGGCCGGATCCATGCCGATCTCGGCGGCGAACAGGTCCACCGCCCGCTCGATGGCGGCCGTCGCCTCCGGGCGGCCCGCGCCGCGGTACTTGTTGACGGGGGTCCCGTTCGTGACGACGACCCGATAGCCGCTCTGCACCTGCGGGATGTCGTACACACCGGGGGCCATCGTGCAGGTCACGGGTGCGAGCGTGCTGGTGCGCGGGTAGGCGCCGGCGTCCTGGACTACGTCGAGGCGGTACGCCGTGATCGTGCCGTCGCGTCGGCCGCCGATCCTGACCCGGTTGAGCTGGGCGCGGCCCTGGGTCATGGCGACGAGGTTCTCGGCGCGGCTCTCCGCCCACCGAACGGCGGTGCCCGACCTCCACGCGGCCCAGGCGACGACGATCGCGTCCCGGTCGATGCCGATCTTCGCGCCGAACCCGCCGCCGACATCGGGGACGATCACCCGGATCGCTTCGGCCGGGATGCCCAGGGACTCGGCCAGGGTGCTCCGGCAGCGCTGGGCGTTCTGGCTGCTGTGCCACACGGTGAGCCTCGTGCCGTCGAAGACGGCCGCGGTGGCACGGCCCTCCATGGGGACGCAGGCCACGCGGTGGTTGACGATCTCCCGCTCGACGACCACGTCCGCTCCGTCGAAGACGGTGTCGTCATAGGTGTCGCGGTCCCGTTGGTCGGCGAGGTTGGATCCGGCCTCCTCGAACAGGAGGGTGCCGTCGCGGAGCGCCTGGGCAGGGCCCACGACCGCCGGGAGCCGCCGGTACTCCACGTCGACGAGCTCCGCGGCGTCCTGGCCGTCGTACCGCGCGTCGGTGAGCACGACCGCGACGGGCTCCCCCACGAACCGGACCTTCTCCCCGGCGAGCAGGGGCTCGGCGAAGAACCCGCCGCTGTGCGCCGGACGCCCGAACGGCTGGGGTGCGGGCAGGCCGGTCAGGTCCGCGGCCGTGTAGACGGCCACCACCCCGGGACGGGCCCGCGCCCGGGAGGTGTCGATACGGGTGATCACCGCATGCGCGACCGGGGAGCGTACGAAGGTCACGTACGCCGCTCCGCGGAGCGCGGGTACCCGCAGATCGTCCACGTAGACGCCGCCCGAGGTGAGCAGACGCCGGTCCTCCACCCGGTTCACGCGGGTGCCGAAGGCGCTCATGGTGCGGTGACGGGGTTCCTGGTGGTGCGCAGAGCACGGCACGCCACCGGCAGTTCGATCTTCCGGTCCCCCGACAGACCCAGTTCGTCGCGCGCGTACCGGGCCACCTGTTCGTCCACGGCCTGCCGGGCTTGCGCCGACAACGCGATCGCGCCGGCGTCGGTGCCCAGGAGCCCGACGATCTCCTCGGCGGTGACGGGCATCGACCAGGTCATGCGCATCTCCACGAGAGGGCTGAACAGTGTCCCGGTCGGCGGGTCCGGGACGTTGCGTCCCGGCGCCTGCGCCGCGGCATCCCCACCGCTCTCACGGGCCCGCAGCGCGCGGGTGAACCGGTCGAGTTCGGCGACCCAGGGGACGGAGACGTCGCGGTGGTTCCACAGGACGCCGAACGTACCGCCGCCGCGGAGCACACGCGCGATCTCCGGCACGGCGCGCTGCGGGTCCATCCAGTGCCAGGCCATGGCTATCAGCAACGCGTCCGCCCGGCCGTCGGGCAGCGGCATCCGCTCGGCGGTCCCCGGCAGGATCCGCACCTGCGGACAGTTGCCGGCGAGGGTCTCGCGCATCCGCGGGTCGGGCTCGACGGCGACGACGTCCTGTACGCGGCCCACCAGCCGCCGGGTCAGCGCGCCGGTGCCGGCGGCGAGATCGACCACCGTCGCGCATCCGTCCGGAAGGAGCCAGTCCAGGGCCTCCGGCGGCACGCTGGGCCGGTACCGGTCGTAACGATCGACGATCTCACCGAAGGACAGTGCTCGCGTTCCGCTGTCGGCATTGCCCATGACGTTCTCAGCTCCCCTGTCTCTCGATCCGGACGTACCGCGTCTCTCAATCCGGACGTGCCGCGTTCTTGCCGACCTTCGTCCGGACGGCCTCCTGCAGATCGAGGCCGGCCATCTCGGCGATGCTCGTCGCGTAGAGGACGACGTCGGCGAGTTCCTCCCCGAAAAGATCCGTCCCCTTCCGCCATGAGGTGAAGGCCGCTGCCACCTTTTCCTGGAGCATGCAGAACTCCAGGGGCAGGTCGGTGGTGTTGTAACCCTTCAGCACCTTGTTGTCCCATGCGATTCGCTGCAGAGAATTGATGTCCAAGGTATTTCTCCCGGAGAGCGGACCTGCTCGTGCTGGTTGGAATACGAAGCGATACTCCTGCCGAGCAGTCACCGTGTCTAGTGGCCCATCGACCATGGAGCATCGGCCACGTCACCCCGACGACGGTGAATGGGTAGTGTCTGATCACCGGCCCCGTCCCGCATTCGATGCGGGCGCGGTGCCGGTCAGTACTCGTGTGCGAGATGCCAACGAGCTTGTTGATACGGTGACTTCGGGGCGGAACCCCCCTGGTCGCAGAGGAAGTGGCCGATGGGAGGGAAGGAATCCCGCCGCTCGACGGGGCACCGGGGACCCGGGTGCCGCGTCCGTGCGGCGGACGGCGTCGGGGCCTGTGCACGGCAGCCGGAGGCGCGGACCATGGCCGGCCGGCGGGCGGCGGCCCTTGTCCGGGCTCCGGCGCCGCGCACCTCCGGGGAACGCGGCGAATAGCGCCGACCGCCCTCGCCGACTCTCGCTCTCCGACCGCTGCCGGCTTTTCGATGCATGCCGATGAAATGATGGGAAGCTCCTCGATGGAAGAGTTGAAATTCGAGCAGGATCTGGTGCGCGCGCTGCTGCGGGATCAGCACCCGGATATCGCGGACCTTGAACTGCGTGACGTCAACGGGGGCTGGGACAATCAGCAGTTCCGTCTCGGGGAGGATCTGGCGGTGCGCATGCCGCGCACCGAGCGGGCACCGGCTCTGCTGCGCATGGAACAGACATGGCTTCCGGCGCTGGCCGAGCGCCTTCCGCTGCCGACGCCCGTCCCGGTGCGCGTCGGCGAACCCTCTCCCCTCTTCGAGCACACCTGGACCGTCGCGCGCTGGGTCCACGGCGAGCCGGCCGACTACACGCCGATCACCCGCATCGAGGCCGCGGAGGTCCTCGCGGGTTTCCTGCGGACGCTGCATCAGCAGGCTCCGGCCGACGCGCCGGCCAACCCGTCACGCGGCATCCCCCTGGCCGGACTGCCTCCCATCGACGACGTGTTCGAGGTCATCTCGGGCCACGAGGACGCCGACGCCGCGCGGGCGGTATGGGAGAAGGCCGTGGCGGCACCCGCCTGGCAGGGTGCGCCGCTCTGGCTGCACGGTGACCTGCATCCGGCGAACGTGGTCGTCCAGGACGGAACACTCGCCGGAGTGATCGACTTCGGCGAGCTGTGCGCGGGCGATCCGGCGACCGATCTGTCGGCCGCCTGGATCCTGTTGCCCGCCGGTGCGGCGGGCCGGTTCTTCGACGCCTACGAGAGCGCCGACGAAGCCACGGTCGCCCGTGCCCGGGGCTGGGCCGTCCTGCGCGCCCTCAACCTGATCGCGATCGGACGCAACGGCAGGCTCGGTCTGCCGGGGGGCAAGCCGACCTGGGAGCCGGCGGGCTACGCGACGCTCGAACGGGTCCTGGCGGCGGACTGACGGCGGGCTGACGGCGGCTGCGCACCGGGAACGGTCCGGGGCCGACCGGATTCCCGGCGCACGCCGTACACCGCACCACCCGTGAGCGGTGCGTCGTGGCGCACGACGAGCGGGCGGCGGCCTCCGGCGTTCGCGCGGAGACGGCCGGCCGCACCCGCCTCCGCACACGATGGCCGGATGCTCCCGCAGGCCCGCACCCGCGGCGCCGCCGAGATGAGTCGCCTGTCGCCGGGAATCGCGCCCGGGGCACCAGGGCCGCGGAGTCCGCCCGCTTCTTGGAGGCGTACGGGCCCGGCTCGTCGGCGCGGAGCACGCGTGCGGATCCCCGGCCACCGCGGGATCCCCCGTCGTCAGGGGCCAGGGGGCACTCCAAGGGTGCGGACCGGGCCCGTGCGCCCCACGGCCGAGGGCATCCGGCTGAACCTCCGGGCCCGGCCGGGCCGGGTGCCGGCCCACGCCGCGGCTCGGCACGGAGCCGGGCCGGCCGGCCCGCTCCCACGGCGGCACGGGAGGAAGCCGGTTCGCTCGCCCAGGAGTTCACCGGCGCGGCGCCCAGGCGCGCCGGACGCCGGGGCCGGCGGACCCGCAGGGAGCGGTCCCGTCCGCCGCTGTTTCACCGATGACCTGTCCCGCCATGCGGGTCGCCTGCGACCCCCGAGGAATCTGGAGGCCCCGTGCCCGAGCACACCATCGTCGTGGACGCCGGTTCGTACTCTCTGTCGGACAGGTCCATCGCCGGCGCGGGACAGCGCCTGGCCGAGATCACCCAGGTCCTCAGCCGGCACTTCCGCGTGTTCGTCATCGCTCCGCCCGCGGCGGATCCCGTGGATCTGGGTGAGGCCGAGCTCGTCGGGACCGGCCCGGACGCGGACCGGGCCGTCGCGGCGGCGAAGGCCGTCCTGTTCTTCGACACGGCCGACCGGGACCGGCTCGAACTGGCCGTCGCCCGGCGCAAACTGATCGTCGGCGAGTGCCGTGCGCCGATCGAGCAGATGGACTTCCCCTCACTCCTCGCGCACAGCGACCCGACCGGCGAGTACCAGCGCTATCTGGCCACGTACCAGCGGCAGATACAGGTCAGCCACCACTTCCTCTGCAGATCTCCGTCCGAGCGCACCGCGCTGCTCACGGTGCTGTGTGCCTTCGGAAGGCTCAGGCCGGCCGACATCATCCGCTCGCGGAGGCTGGACCATCTGGTCAGCACCGTGCCGGTCGGATTCAGCAGCGGCAGCATGCGGCTGGCCGACGCGGCCGGGGCGCGCCCCATGGCGGACTTCCTCTGGACGGGCGGGATGTGGGCGTTCTACGATCCGCTGACGCTTGTGCGGGCCATGCGTCTGCTGCGCGAGCGAGGCGTGGACGCGACCGCGGCGTTCCTGTACGCCAGGCCGATCGAGGACACTCGAACCACCATCGAGCGCGTCCGGAACGCCATCGACGAACTGGGTCTCAGCGGCAGTGTGCTGTTGAACGCGGAGCCGCCGGCCCTCTCCGAGCGGGACCAGTACGTCAAGGCGGCGAAGGCCTACGTCTGCATCACCAAGCCCGGTGCGGAGAACGAGACCGCCACGCGCCTTCGCCTGCGTGACACCTGGCTGCACGGCATTCCGAGCATCGTGGACGCCTTCGGCACATCGGGCGAGGTGGTCGCCCGCGAAGGGCTCGGCATCGCGCTGCACCGGCCGGACGCCGTGTCCCTGGCCGACGCGCTGCAACAGGTGGCCTGCGGCGAAGTCCCCGCTCCGGGCCGGCGGCTGGAGCGTCTGTACGACACCACACTGAGCGGCTTCGTGTCCTGGCTCGACGCCGAACTGGCCTCGGGATGACGGACGGCGGATCCGCGGCGCGGCGGCACGCGGCGCGGGATCCGGATCCCGGGGCACCTCGCCCGCCCGACCTGATGAATCACTGCGACTAGGAGCCAGAGCATGGAGTACGGGGATCTCGGCGTCTCTCCCATAGTGAGCGCCCAGGCGAACTCGACACCGCTGGGCGGATGCACCCTCAGCCCCGGTGTGATCGCGGCGATGAGCGACGCGGCCAGGCATCACGTCGACATGGACAGACTGGCGCGGGCCGCCGGTGAGTACCTGGCGAAGGCCACCGGCAGCGAGGACGCCTGGCCGGTTCTCGGGGCCGCCGCCGGTATGGCGGTGTGTGTGGCAGCCTGCGTGGCCGGCACCGACCTGCCACGTATCCAGCGGCTGCCGGACGCCGGCGGGCAGCCGGCCGACGTCGTGCTGCAGAAGGGCCATTCCATCAGCTACGGCGGGGCTCCGATCAGCCAGATGATCGCGCTCGGCGGCGGCCGGACGGTCGAGGTGGGGTCCGTCAACGAGACCCTTCCCGCCCACGTCGCCGGAGCCGTGGGCCCGCGGACCGCGGCTCTGGTGTACGTGACTTCGCACACGCACGCCGTCCATCGCCGGCAGGTGCCGCTCGCCGACCTGGTCGCGATCGGCCGGGAGCACGGCGTGCCGGTGATCGTGGACGCCGCGGGTGAGGAGGACATCAGCCGCTGGCCGGCCAGCGGCGCCGACCTGGTGATCTACAGCGGTCCCAAGGCGCTGGGCGCTCCGACCTCCGGGTTCGTGTGCGGGCGGGCCGATCTGATCGAGGCCTGCCGGGCGCAGTACGCGGGCATCGCCCGGCCGATGAAGGTGGGGAAGGAGAACCTCATGGGGTTGCTCCAGGCGGTGAAGGAGTTCACGGCGACGACGCCGCAGGAGCGGGCCGCGGCGCAGTACGCCAGGATGAGCAGGGTCGCCGCCCGGCTGGACGGGCTTCCGGGCCTCTCCGCGACGGTCATCGCGGACGAATCGGGGCGGGCCATCCACCGGGTGCTGCTGACCGTCGACCCGGCCGGGGCCGGACGGGATGCCCGGACCCTCGCAGGGGAAGCGGCGCAGGGCACCCCCGCCGTCCATCTCCGTGACTTCAAGATGCACCAGGGCCGGCTCGAAGTGGATCCGCGCGCACTCGACGAGGACGGCGAGGAGACGGTGGTGGCCCGCCTGACCGGTCTGCTGACGGGCGACGCCGGATGAACGCGGGTGCGGCGGCGCCGCGTATCGCGGTCATCGGCGCCGGATTCCTGGGCAGCGCCCTGGCGCGCGGGGCGCCTCGTCGTGATCTCGCGGTCACGGTGATCGGCCGCTCCGATCCCTATGGGCTCGGGGACAGCGCTTCCCCCTCCGGTGCCGTGTTCGTGCCCGGTTACGGGGCGGAGCGACTCCCGGAGGTGCTCCGCTCCGGCGTGGATGTGGTCGTCATCGCCGCCGGCGGTCGTTTCCCGGTGCCCTCCGGCAGCGAGCCGGCCGAGGATGTGATCGGAACCCTTTCGCTCGTCATCCCCGTCTGCGAGCTGGTCCGCGCCGAGAGCCCCGGGACGGCGGTGGTGCTCCTCTCGTCCGCCGGCGGCGTCTACGCCGTGGGGACGGAACGCAAGCGGGAGTCGGAGACCGCCGAGCCCACGTCGCCGTACGGGATGTCACGGCTGACCGCCGAGCAGTACCTGGCGTACTACGGCAGGGTGCACGGGCTGCGGACCTGCGCGCTCCGGTGCAGCAACGTCTACGGACGTCTCCTGCCGCGGACGCGGGGGCAGAACGTCGTCTCGGCGGCGTTCCGGAGCGCCCTCACCTCGACGCCGTTCACGCTGCACGGGGGTGGACGGCAGATCAGGGACTTCCTCCATGTGGACGACTTCGTGCGGGGGACCCTGGATCTGCTCACCGGGCATCGGCAGCTGCCGCGAATCGTCAATGTGGGCACCGGCGTCGGGCACTCGGTGGCCGAAGTGATCAGCGCGGTCGAGGCGGCGACGGACTCCGTCGTACCGATCGTCCCCGGTGCCGCCGCGATCACGGACCGGGGCCGGCTCGTGGTGGACACGGCGCTGCTGCGGTCACTGATCGACTTCGAGCCGCTCGGCCTGGCCGCCGGGGTGGCGCTCATGGCCCGTGAAGTGGCAGAGGAGGCAGCGGCGTGACACCCGAGGCATGCGGGGCCGAGGACTTCCTCGCGTCGGCGATGGTGCCGGGTTCCCCCCTCACCCCTGACGCGAGTGCCTTCCTCGACGAACGGCACCGGTCCGCTTCGTACGAGGTGGAGCGGGTGCCGCTGGCCGCCCTCCCGCAATGGCGGCTGGGCGAGCGGCTCGGGCATGTGTCGGGCCGGTTCTTCGGGGTCGAGGGACTGTCCGTGCGTACGGACTTCGGGCCTGTTCCGCAGTGGTGCCAGCCGATCATCGTCCAGCCCGAGATCGGCATCCTGGGCATCCTCGCCAAGCGTTTCGACGGTGTGCTGCATTTCCTCATGCAGGCGAAGATGGAGCCCGGCAACAGCTCGTTCGTCCAGTACGCGGCGACGGTCCAGGCGACACCGAGCAACTACCAGCGCGTGCACGGCGGCAGGTCCACCCCGTACCTGGACTACTTCATGCAGGGCACGCGACGCCGGGTGCTCTTCGACCAGCTGCTGTCCGAGCATGCCTCGTGGTACCTGTTCAAGCGGAACCGGAACATGATCGTCGAAGTGCGTGAGGACGAGGAGGTACCGGTCGAGGAGGATTTCGCCTGGCTCACCCTGGGGCAGCTGCGCGATCAGCTCGGACTCGGCAATCGCGTCAACATGAACGCCCGTACGGTACTTTCCGGAATCTCCTACGGAACTCCCGGGAGCGGCCGGCCCTCGCCGAAGTCACTGCGCGGCGGGTTCCGCTCCGACGTGCTGGAGTCGCACCGGACGCCGGGCTCGGCCGTCGACCTCTCCGGTGTCTCGACCTGGCTCATCGACCAGAAGGCGAGGTTCAGCCTCGACGCCAGACGGATCGGCCTGCGGGAGATGGACGGGTGGATCTGCGACGACGACAGCATCCGCCATCGTGACGGCCGCCATTTCGAGATCATCGGCGTGTCGGTCAGGGCGACCAGCCGTGAGGTCGGCGCGTGGTGGCAGCCGATGCTCGAACCGTGTGCCGGCAACGTCGTGGCCCTGATCTGCCAGCGGCGTGCCGGGGTACTGCGGTTCCTCGCCCAGGCCATGGTGCAGCCGGGTCTGACGGACCGGCTCGAACTCGGTCCGTCGGTCCAGTTCGTCCCCGGCGCGTACCGCGGGCCGCAGGACCACCCGCCGCTGACCGAGTATCTCCGAGCACCCGAGTCCTGGATCCGGCTGCGGACCGTCCAGTCGGAGGACGGCGGCCGCTTCTCCCGGGCGGACACCCTGCACGTCGTGATCCAGCTTCCCGAGGATCACGAGATCGAAGTCCCGGACAACTACCGGTGGATGACCCTCGGTCTGCTCAACCGCATGAACCGGCTCGGGTACCACCTCAACGTCGAGGTGCGAAGCCTCGCCGCATGCCTGCTGTGACGGCCGGCGCACCTGGAGCGGGCGGACCGGTGCCCGGACGGCGTCGCGCCCAGGGTCTGCCGTCCGCCGGTCCCCGGCGGCAGCACGTCCCGCAACCGCACGAGTCCCGCGCCGGATGCCCGTCCGGGAGCGGCATCCGACTCCCCGACCGAGAGCCGTGAGAGTGAGATGGACTTCCTCCTGATAGGTATGTCTAGGTTCGCCGGGCGCCGCGTTCTGCCGGCCGCGGCGGCCATGAGCGGAATCGATTCGATCGACATCGCCAGCGCGCACGCCGACGCCGAATCGGTCGGACGGCTCGCGAAGCCGGGACGCCTCCACCGCGACTGGCGGGTGGCGTTGGACACCGCCCGACCAGGCCTGGTCTACGTGTCGCTGGTGAACGGCGAGCACGCGGCAGCGGTGCGGCACGCCCTGAAGGCCGGTCACCACGTCGTGGTCGACAAACCCGGCCTGCTGGACGTGGACACGGCCCGAGAGATGGTGTCGCTGGCCCGGTCCTCGTCCCTGGTTCTCGCGGAGGCGGTGTGCTACAGCTTCCATCCGGTGTACGCGGAGGTCAGGTCGATCGCCGAGCGTCTCGGCGGGACCACCCAGGCGGTCGCGGTCTTCACGCCGCCGGTTCCCCCGGGCGACTTCCGCTACGACCGCTCCCGGGGAGGCGGCGCCTTCCTCGATACCGGCCCCTATATGGCGTCCCTGGGCAGGGTGCTCTGGCAGGCCGAACCCGAGCAGGTGAACGTGCTGGTGAGCCGGCGCACCGAGGACGGCCTGGAGACCGCGTACAGCGTGCTGGCGGGCTATCCGGGCGGCAGGACGGCCATCGGGCACTTCGGATTCACGACCGTCTACCAGAACACGCTGCGGCTGCTGGGCGGTGGCTGCGCCATCGACTTCGAGCGCCCGTTCTCGCTGCCCCCGGAGACTCAGGGCAGTATTCACGTCCACTCCGGGGAGCGGCAGTACGTCCATGAGGTGGCCCGTGCCGACAGCATGCGGCTCTTCCTGACCCGGGTTCTGGAAGCCGTGCGGACGGGATCGCGGGAGTTCGACGCCCCGTTGCTGAGCGACGCCCGAACCCTCGGCCGCATCGTCGCGGCCGGGTCGTCCGCCGATCCCGCCCCCCGACCGTTCAGCGTCGGCCCGTGACCAGCCAGGGAGCATGAACATGAAAACGCTCGTACTGTCCGGAGGCATGGGTTCCCGGCTGCGCCCGCGCGCCGATCGGATGCCCCGGCGGCTCGTCCCCCTCGCCGGCGACCCGGTGCTGACCCGTTGTCCCACGCCAGTGGGTGACCGCGCCCCCCTGCGACGTGCCGGGACCGAGCGGAGCGTCGTCCAGGACGGGGCGCGTCCGATCGGCTCGGGCGGCGTCCAGGACCGTCCAGCCGGCCCTGAGGCGACGATCACCGAGAGGGCCTCCGGTGCGCCGGACTCCGTCCTGACGGCCGGTGACCACGCGCGGACGGCGGTCGGCACATGAGAATCCTGGTCACCGGCGCCGCCGGGTTCATCGGATCGAACTACGTACGGGAACTGCTGGGCGGCAGTTACGCGGGATACGAAACCGCCCGCGTCACGGCACTGGACTGCCTCACATACGCCGGCAACCTGGCCAACCTGCCCACGGGCCACCCGCGTCTGGAAGTCGTACGGGCCGACGTCCGCTCCAGGAACGCGCTGCTCGATGTGCTCCCCGGGCACGACGCGGTCGTGCACTTCGCCGCCGAATCGCATGTGGACCGGTCCGTGGCCGATGCCGCGCCGTTCTTCAGCACCAACGTGCTGGGGACGCAGAACCTGCTGGACTGCTGCCTGGCCACAGGGGTTTCGCGAGTGGTGCACATCTCGACGGACGAGGTCTACGGCTCCATCGCCGAGGGTTCCTGGGACGAGGCACAGCCGCTGCTGCCCAACTCGCCCTACGCCGCCTCGAAGGCCGCCTCGGACCTGGTGGCCAGGAGCTACTGGCGGACCCACGGGGTGGACGTCAGCATCACCCGCTGCGCGAACAACTACGGCCCCTACCAGTACGTGGAGAAGGCCATCCCGCGCTTCGTCTCCAGCCTGCTGGACGGAGGCACCGTTCCGCTCTACGGCGACGGGAGGAACGTACGGGAGTGGCTGCATGTGACGGATCACTGCCGGGCTGTGCAACTGGTCCTGGAGAAGGGCCGCGCCGGCGGAATCTACAACGTCAGCGGCGAAACGGAGTTGACGAACCTTCAGCTCGTCGGCCATCTCCTGGAGCTGTTCGGTGTCGGCCCGGAGCGGATCCGGTGGGTCGCGGACCGCAAGGGGCACGACCTGCGCTACTCGCTGGACGACGGCCTGATCCGCGAGGAGCTGGGCTACCGGCCGAAGGTGGGCTTCCGTCAGGGACTCGCCGAGGTCGTGGAGTGGTACCGGGACCACCGGGACTGGTGGGAGCCGGGGAAGCACTCCGCGTAGGGCACCCGGGCCGGTACGGTCACCACCGACGGGCCGCGGCGGACTCCGATGTTCAGCGGCCCCGCGCGGCGGAGCCGGATCGAGGCGCCGGCCGCGCGAAAGTGGCTGCGTTCAGGAGGCGTTGGCGATCCGAAGCGCCGCAGGGCCGGTGCGGTCCGTCCTTCCTTTCCGTGCGGACCCGGTGTGCCTGTCGTCAGCCGCGGGCCCGGGTCCTCAACGGTCGGTGTCCCGAGCAGAGGATCCTCTCGCGCATGCGTGATGGCCGGGCGGCCGGAGACCATTGCCGGGCCCCGGCTGCCCGACCACCGCGCGGGATCTCGTACACGGCCTCAGAGACCGAGGGATCTCCGGACGGATGCGGGCCAGTCGCCCAGCTCGGGCCCGTACTGGCAGAAGAAGGAATAGGCAAACCGTTCCAGACCGAAACCCACACACGCGGAACTCGCGGTGGTGCCGCCGGCCAGCGTGATCTTGAACGCCTCTCCGAACAGCGTGCCATGCGCGTTGAACGACGCCACGGAGACGGTGCGCCCCGCCGCGACGGGAAGCCGCAACTCGTACTTGAGTCCGCTCAGCCGCTGCGCGAGCATCCGCCGGGGGTTCCGTCCGTCCCCGAAGAACGGATCATTGGCTCCTTCGACATGGCCGGGCAGACCCAGTTCGTCGATGAGCTCGCACGATGCTTCGAGGAAGGACTGCCGAAGGTCGGCAACCTCTTTGCCCTCACCGAAGAAGACCATCTCCCGGATGGTGAAGTCCCACAGCCGCTCCACGGAGCGGCTGTACCGCGACTCGTGACGGAACGACTTTCCGCGCGAGGTCACCGCGGTTCCACCGGAACCCAGCTCTTCCCCGTGGAATTGCTGATAGGTGTGGAAGCACATGGTCGGCGGCAGGCAGTACCCAGAATGCTCGCCGTGCCTGGCCAGGCGGGCGCCGACGTCTTCCGCGCCTTCCTCTCCCACCACAAACTCACTGTACGTATCCACATCGGCGTGGAGACGTTGGGCAGACATGAGGAACTGGGGAAACGAGTCGAGATAGCCGCCACGCTGAAGGGTCTCCGTGGAAATAAGCGTGGGGTACAGCTGCTCCCTTGCGCCGAACCTTCCGACGGCAAGGCTACGGATACGTTCGTCAAGGGCATGGAGCGTGGCGGTGAAGAGCCCGCTGGAGGCAATCAGCCCCTGCCCCATCTCGTGGACCAGGCCGAGCGCGAGGAGCTGATCATAGACATCACCATCAGCGAACCTCTCGGAATGGGGCGAGCTCCAAACACGCTCCGTATGGGTGATCCGCTGGGGAAGAACATCCCGATCATTGATGAGGTTCACCTTGCGTGCGAGATCCACCGTTTCGACCTCGTCGGCAGTGGTCACCTCCACGGCGACCACACACTGCTCCTTCTCGATGAGCCGGAATGATTCAATGTCCGACGACGCATAATAGATGCGCTTCGCAAGTTCGTCACCGTGCGAGAGCGGCAGCGGAGAATCGAGCCGCAATTGATGTGTACGCATAACCTCTGCCTTCACTGGATCAGACCACGCCGTGATCCGTCATCGACGAGAACGCCGGAACCCCTGCACGGACCGTCGATCACAAGACGACGGATCACGGGTTGGGGTATGGGTCACGGAGCCGAGGATGGACAGGCCGACATTCTCGTGAATCCTTCCCCTACGCCTTGCGCAGTTGCCCGATCGTCGACCACAGAGAGCGAGGTGATTCGACGGTCTTGATCGTGAGCCCCTCGGCGGGGACCGTCACATCGAACGCCCCCTCAAGATCCAGCAGCAACCCGACCGCATTGAGCGAATCAAGGCCGAGACTGACCAGATCGGAATCAGGAAGAAGTCTTTCACCATCGCCGAGGTGCGGCAGATATGAACGTACGAGATTTTCGAACTCTTCGGGCCAATCAGCGTCCATGATCTTCCTCATTCTTGGGTAGGCCGCGATCCGGGAAGCTCCATCGTCCGGACCTCTTCGGCGTCGCGTCGTCGAGAAAAGCTCAAAGCCGTGCAGACACTTCATCCGAGTGCCACCCGTCCGGTGGGCCTGGTTCAGGGGCGAGGCAGCGGCGACGGGGCCGGCCGGCCGCCGTGCGAGTCGGCGGGGCGCGTACGCCGGAGCAGACGGAGCCCGCAGGCGTTCGTGGTCACGGCTGCTCCCGACGCAACCGATCACGGAAGCCATGGGCGCGGCCGTCGCCGACGACGGCATTCACGGGCTGTGGCGCGGCTGCCCGGAGCAGTGGGGAACGCCCGGGATTCGGCGGTCGCCGACGGCCACGCCGCGGTGCGCACGAGCAGGAATCCCCACCGCTCCCCGGCCGCTCGCGCGGTACCGCGCCACGGACCGCGCCGTTCGTACGCCGCCGGGGAATCCGCCGGCCACCGAGACGGGCCGAGGACACCCTGCACCTCAGGCGTGCACCGGAACCGGACAGAGCCGTCCGACGCTCAAACAGCACGGCCGACGAACCCGCGAGGACGGGGCATGCGAGCCGCCCGCGAACTCCCGCACCGAAGAGGCGGATCTTCGCGGAGCAATGCGGGATCCTCCGAATCGAGCGGGAATACCGGCGTCCCTGCGGTCGGCGGAACCAGGCCGGCCCGACACGACAGGGAACTCCCACACCGACAGGACAAGCACCGCGCACAGCAGCCCTTGCCCCGATACGAGGTGGCTCCCGGCCGACGCTGTGCGCCTTCGCGCCTTCACCTTTACGCCTTCGCACCGAACGGCTTTACCCGGCACCTGGCAGAAACCCGCGGAAAGATGTCACGAGTCCACCCGAACTCGATCCGTTCCTGTCGAATTCCAGCCATTACCCGCACCGATTCCCCGCACGCCTTCCTACGCCGGACCCGGGCTCCCACGAGCGCCCCGAGAAAACCAATCGGCCCACTTCACGAGCGCTCCTGAGCAGTCGCCTCAAATCTTGCCTCTGCGGCAATCACAGCGGCTTCGACCCGCGAACCGACCCTGAGTTTCAGGAGAATGCGAGCAACATGCTCCCTGGAGGTTCTCTCCGATATTCCCAGTACAGTACCAATTTTTCGATTCGTCATGCCCTTGGTCACGAGATGCAACACCTCAAGCTCACGCTTGCTCAGAGGATCCAAAGCCGCCGAGGGCTTAATCGACTGTTCGCTCGTGCTCCCTGGTTCATCCCGGAAAGCCATGACACTCCTCAACTAACACACCTCGACAGCATCAAACATCCGCATTAGGACACAAGGGGCAAGTTTCGCTCGCCACTGCCGCGTAAGCGCTTACAAAGCTAATGGATCACGGAACAGCTGTCTACGCCATCCACCTGTGGCCCAGAGAATCGGACCCGCCGATGAGTCCGATTTGCTGCGCTATAGCAGGCAATTGGTTCCGTGGTTCCCGGGCACCTACGCCCGCACATCGCGCGCGTCCGCCCATGACCCGCCGGGAGAGTCCCGGCACGTTTCCGCAGCTCGTCCGCCGGTCAGACGCACACGAAAGGGCCGCGGCCACCGTGCGCCCGTCCGGCGCGGACAACGAATCGTGGCGCAGGCCCGGATGCCTCCGGCCGGGAATCCACACCCATGGCCACTCCGGCCGGGTATCGTGCCCGCGGAGACGCACCGTAACGATCGGCGCTCCCGGTACGGGCGCGGTTCACGGCGGCCTATACCTTCACAGGTGACGGCGGACACGATCACGTCTCTCACCAAGCACGGCTCCATGGCCGGAAGTAGCACCGTTGACCGTCGCCACCCTGTTCGCCCAGACTATTGATCATGTCGATCATTCGGGTAACCGGGCTGGTGAAGGAGTTTCGCGGGCCCAAACGGTTCACTGGAGCATTTGGCGGAATACGGACCCTGCTGACGCGGGAGTACGTGAGCAAACTCGCCGTCGACGGCGTGGGGTTCACCATCGATGAGGGTGAGGTGGTCGGCTACCTCGGCCCGAACGGCGCCGGGAAGTCCACAACCATCAAGATCCTCACAGGAGTTCTGCATCCCACGGCCGGCCACGTCGAGGTCGCCGGTGTCGTGCCGTGGCGCGACCGGGAGCGCAACGCCCGCAATATCGGCGTCGTCTTCGGTCAGCGCAGCCAGTTGTGGTGGGACCTGCCGTTGCGGGATTCACTCGATCTGATCGGCAAGTTGTACGGGGTCGAACGTTCCCGTCATCGTGCCAACACCGCACGCTTCACCGAACTGCTCGGCCTCGGCCCCTTCCTCGACACCCCCGTGCGCCAGCTGTCCCTGGGACAGCGGATGCTCGGCGATCTCGCCGCCGCCATGCTGCCGGAACCTCGCATCCTCTTCCTGGACGAGCCGACCATCGGCCTGGATGTCGTCGCCAAGGAGCGCATTCGCGAGTTCATCGGCGTCCTCAATCACGAGGAGGGTGTAACGGCGATCCTGACCACGCACGACCTGGACGACGTCGAGCAGTTGTGCCGTCGCATTGTGCTCATCGATGACGGAAAGGTCCTCTACGACGGCGATGTGAACACACTCAAGACGCGCTACGCCCCGCACCGGCAGCTGGTGGTGCAACTGGCCGAAAACCATCCGTGGCAGGGGATCGCACTGGACGGCGTGCTCCAGGACCCGCCCGACGCCAGGACCGACTCGGTCACCCTGCGCTTCGACCCGGAGCAGAACCAGGTCTCCGACCTGATCAGCGCGGTCCTGGCCAGGCATGCGGTCACCGACCTGTCCATCATCGAACCCGAGCTGGAAGGCGTGGTCCGCACGATCTATTCAGCCCGCGAGGCTCACGCGGGCTGAAGGAGGACGGCGAAGCCGCCGCAGTGCCTCACTCCCCGACAGAGGAACGACACGAGTACCGGCACGCGCGACTCAGCCCATGGGGCGTCACGGCGGGTCAGCGCACCCTGCCCCTGGCCCTCAGGCGGATCGCCGGGAGTTCCGGGGCCGGGATCGGAGGGCCGTCGTAGCCCCTCACCTCAACGAAACGGGTCCCGTTCATCCAGTCCTCGCGGGCCTGCTCGATGTCCGCCCGGGAACGTCCGATCCAGTTCCAGCTGCGCTCTGCGCAACGGCGAGGCTGCCGCGGTCAGCAGGTCAACCAGTCGACCAAGGCATACGGCCGTCTCAAGCACCGCAAGGTCGGCGAGTACCGCGACGTCCCGCTTCCCTTGCGGACCGGAACCACCATCGAGTGTGACGTGCCGGCGGCGGCTGCCAGGCGGGTACCGACATCGACCGCCAGGCTCGTGTCGGCTTGGTCTCGACAACTCTTGACGCGGGCACACTGCGCGAGAAGTCATCTGCCGCCGCGACGCCGACCGGACGGCGCGTGTTCTCCAGCAGATCCCTGGGCGTCGCATCGCCCAACTCCCGGACGTCCAGGTCGAAGCGCTCCTACTGGGGATGGCGGACATACTGAGCGATGAGGGCGGGATTCTCTCTGGGCCGATTGAACTACTGCGCGCGTATGGTCAGGAAGACGGTACGACTCATACCGCTGCCCTGTCTGCCTGGCTGGATGGCCTGGCTGTCCGCCGCGGCCTCGCTCGCGGGCATGGTGGCGTCCACCGAGAACCCGCCGGACCGCGTACCTTTCCGGTGTGCGGGCCTCGGAGCTGTGCCAGGTCCGGCTGGGCGAGTTGTTCTGGGACCAGGGGCAGGGGGGCGGTTCCTGGTGAAGGGCGAGGGCGAGGAGATCCGGGGTCTGTTCCCCGACGACCCGTCCGCCCCGCACCCGCCGCTGCTCCCGTCCGAGCGGTTGACGACGGCGCTTGTCGACGTGGCGGTGTCGCCGGCGATCCACCTGGACACCTTCCGGCGGGCGCTGAGGGAGTCGTCGCCGGGAGTGTCCGACGGGGCGCCGAAGGGACCAGGAACCTGCGGCACCGGCGCGGGGCTCACGGAGCTGTGGGGGCTGCTGGACGGTGCCCGGGAGCCAGTCCTCAGTTGTATTCGAACCAGGCCAGAATGGCCTTGACGCGTCGGTTGTCCTCGTCGGGAGGCATGCCGAGCTTCACGAAGACGTTCGCCACATGCTTGCTCACGGCAGCGCCGGAAAGGAACAGCTCCGTCGCGATTTCTGCGTTGGAGCGCCCTTCGGCCATGTGGGCGAGTACTTCCCTTTCACGAGCGGTGAGCCGGGCGAGCGGCCCCTGCGGCGAGTCCGCGCGGGTGACGTGGCGAACAACCTCGGGGTCGATCACGACGCCACCTGCGGAGACCGTCTCGACAGCTCGCAGGAAGTCGGCGACTCTGCCCACCTTCTCCTTGAGCAGGTACCCGACGGCTCCGTCGGCACCCGGGCCGTTCAGAAGCTCCCTCACATAGGGACCCGTGACATAGGCGGAGAGAACCAGCACGGGCAGGTCCCGGTGCCGGGAGCGCAGATCGATCGCGGCACGCAGTCCGTCGTCGGTGTTCTGGGGAGGCATGCGGACATCCGTGATCACCATGTTCGGGGCGGCTCCGGCATGCACCAGCTCGTCGACTGCGGCAACCAGTTCGTCGGCGTCCTCGCATTCGCGGATGACATCATGAGCGTGGGAGGTCAAAATTTCCCGGATGCCGGCCCTTATCAGCACGCTGTCATCTGCCAGAACAATTCTCATGACCCCCCTCCCCGGGGAACGTCCTTCTTCAATTTATCACCATGGGGGTTGGCTGGGAGCGGACGCCACAACCAGCGTCCCACCACCCGGTGGGCTGAGAATTTCGAGATTCCCGCCGACACTTCGCATTCGCTCGCGCAGTCCGGCGAGCCCGGAGCCCGCATTGATTCTCGCACCGCCGACACCATCGTCGTGCACACGCACGTGTACGTCGGTCGTGGCGCATCGTAGGTCGACCCGAGCGCTTCCCACACCTGCGTGTTTCGAGATGTTCGTCAGGGCTTCGGACACCGTGAAGTATACGGCGGTCGCAGTCGGTGACGAAAGCTGGGCGTCATCGCCGGTGCTGTTCAATTCGACCCGCAAAGGTGATCGCGCGGCCAGCTCTCGGACGGCGGCGATGAGACCGAGGTCGCTCAGTTCACGGGGATGGATGTCGCGCACCGTGTCCCTCAGCCGTTCGAGTGCACGCTCCGCGTGAGACTGGGCCTGGCGTGCCAGCCGCACGATTCGTTCCTGGTCGGCGGCTGCGGCCGTGGCCGTGGCTTCCAGCATCCCGAGACGCATGACGACGGCGACGAGTTCCTGTTGGGCGCCGTCGTGCAGATCGCGTTCGATGCGCTGTCGCTCGAATTCGAAGGCCGCGGTCAGCGAAGCCCGACTGGTCCGGAGCTCCTCCAGTTTCGCGAGCAGATCCGGGTCCCGGCTTCCGGAGAAGGTGCGCAGGAGAAGGTCGCGGAGAAATGATGTGCCGGTCAGTACGGCAGTGGTGACCGCGGCGAGAGCGATGCCCGCGGGCATCGCCAGGAGGGTTTCCCTGACGGATTCAGGGGTGAATGGACCGACCTGCGCGGCGATACCGAAGAGCCAGAAGACGGGGGAGAACACCAGAGCGGCAGCGCCGATGAATCCGAAGAAGGCCACCAGCAGTGACAGCGCGGACAGGAGCACGGCGGCCACGAAAACCGGGAGGTCGGTGCGCCACATTGACCGTGAACGCAGCCGGAATGCCACCCACTGGGCCCAGCTGTGGTCTGAGGGTTTCAGCGGCATCGTCTCGACGCCGCACCACCGGGCTCTCGAACGGTCCGTCTCCGCCACCACCGGGGCCGAGACCGGCGCAACGAGAATGGAAAGCAGCAGAATCGGAATAGCCATTGCCGCGATGCATTCCGTCAGCACCCTCCGGGCAATACGAATCTGCGCCATGCCCGCCATTGTCGCATACTGTGGATCGCGTAAAAGGTAGACCTAGGTCTACCTTTAACCAGTGCAGGCACCCGTGTGGCTCCCGCCGTGCCCTGCTTAGCTCGATGCATGCCTATCTCAGCTGCTGCTTCCGTGCCGTGCATCCGTTTGCGCGGCCTGCATATGGACTTCCCCGTCCCGGGCCGTCGACGCGAGACAGCGCGCGTCCTGCACGATATCGACCTGGACATTCCCGAAGGCCGGCTGACCGCCATCGTCGGCCCCTCCGGGTCGGGCAAGTCGACGCTTCTGCTCTGCATTGCCGGTCTGGAGCAAGCGACCGCGGGTTCCATCGAGGTCCTGGGAACGGATGTCCTTTCGCTCCCCCCTCGCATGCAGGCCGCATTCCGCAGTGAGAACGTCGGTTTCATCTTCCAGGAGTACAACCTCGTCAGCTCGCTGACGGTCGAGGACAACATCGCCCTGCCGGCGCGACTCGCCGGCCATCGGGTGCCCAGGTCGAGGGTCGGCGACGCCATGTCGAGGCTCGGTATCGCCCAGCACGCGCGGCGGCGCCCCGACCGGCTCTCCGGAGGTGAACGCCAGCGCGTCGCGGTGGCCCGGGTCGTCGCGAATCAGCCGCGGATCGTCTTCGCCGACGAGCCGACCGGCGCGCTCGACCTCAAGTCGGGTCATGTCGTGCTCGATTGGCTGCAGGCACTTCCCGCGCAGGGAACCACGGTCCTCATGGTCACACACGACCCTCATGCGGCCGCACGTGCTGACCAGGTCGTGGTGCTGGGGTCCGGGCAAGTGCACGCCGTCATTCCCGGTGGCGACTCCCACGCGGTGAGCGATGCCGTCCTCGCGGCGCAGTCGGAGGACGAAGCGGGTGAGCAGGCGTCGTGATGCGACTTGTCCTGTCGGACATTCGGATGCAGGCGTCCATGTGGTTGTGGACGTTCTTGTGCGCAGTGGTCGGTGCGGCATGCGCAGCCGGCTCGGTCATCGCCATGTTCACCGCCGTCTCGGCAGCGCGGGCGGCGGGTGACGCGCGGATGGTGTCCGCGTCGATCGCGCTCGGCGGCAACATCGTCTTCTTCACCGTGCTTGCCGCCGTGGGCATCGTCGCATCCACCGTCGGTCTGACCTTGACGACCCAGCGACGCGATCATGCCCTGTGGGCGATCCTCGGGATCCCTCGCAATCGCATCAGATTCATTCTGCGTACGGAACTGGTCGTGCTCGGCGCTGCAGCCGGCGCGCTGGCAGTACCGCTGGCCCCTCTCGTCGCGAGCACCGCCCTCGCGCAGTGGACGACCACGGGACTCGACCTGCACGGAGCCACGGCCGGATTCCACCTCTGGCACGTCGGGGCGAGCGTGCTGTCCGGGGTGGTTCCGTGTCTGCTCGGCGGCTGGGGAGTCACGCGCCGTGCCGCCAAGACACCGGAGATGCGCGCGTTCCGAGACCTCTCCGATCCACCGGCGCGGCCCGGCGTCACGCGCGGCGTCCTCGCCCTCTGCCTTCTCGCCGGTGTGGTCGGGATGTGGATTCCCGGGCTGGGACTGGAACTGGAGGGCGGAATCGAACAGCGGACGGCCTTCGCTTTCGCCGGCGACCTCTTTCTCATCTGCCTGTTGCTGCTGATGGGGCCGTGGGTGCTCACACCTCTGATGAGGTTCTGGACCGCACTCGTGCCCTCGCGCGGTGTCGCCTGGCACCTTGCCGTGCAATCGTGCCGCGCCCGCGCGGCGAGAAGCGTGGCCACGGTGCTGCCCTTCGCCCTCTCCCTGTCGTTCGTCGGACTCTTCATGGTCATGGGGAACGTCATGCCCAAGAGCACCGCCGGACTGGGCGATGTCCTGGTCGTGCTGGGCTGGGTCTTCGTCGTGTCCTGGGTGGGCGGCCTTGCTGTGATCGCTCTGGTCGGGCGGGAGCGCACACGTGATTCCGCCATCGTGACGGTCGCCGGTGCGCGACCAGGTGTGGTCACTCGATCAACGATCTATGAGGGAGTGATCTACGCGGGGACGGCGATCGTCTTCAGCGCGATCACCATCGCGGTGACGAGTGCCACGATCGCCGTGGGCGCCGAGATCAGCGTCGTCCGGGTTCTGGACGGCCTCCCCTGGGCGACTCTCGGCGTGCTCGCAGGCGTGACGCTCGTGACCACCTGCCTCGCTCTGGCCCTCCAAGCCGCCCGTGTGTCGCGCACGGTCGCAGCCCGGGCTCTGCGCTCGTGAGGCAGGGCGACGTCCTTGCCGCCACGACAGCAGAATCCCTCGGCCGGTATTCAGGTTGTCTGCTGACTCCACGGAACGAACTCGCCACCGACGCGATCGCGTCCTTCGGACCAACCACCACCATGAACGGCATGCGTCACCGGCATGTCCAGAATTATGAAGGAATGAATCAATGGGAATGAAGCCTCATACCGTTCTCGCCCTCGGGGGCGTCGCGATCCTCGCTGTCGCAGCAACGGGATGCAGCCCGGACGCTACCCCGGCGAACACAGCCGTGGAATCGAAAATATTTGATTTCAGTGGGGACAGCCTGACCGTGAAGTCCGACTCCGCCGACCTGGAACTCGTAGCCGCCGACGTCAAGGGCGTTCGGGTGACGCGGCAGGTCAGCGGTACGAAAGTAGGCGGCGAAATAGAACCCGGATGGCATCTCGAAGGGGGCGTTCTCACGCTCTCGCTGGACTGCACGGGTCTCTCCGTCAACTGCGGTGCGAAGTACACCGTGAAGGTGCCGCGCGACGTCGCGATCACTGCGGAGAACGACAAGGGTCTTGTTGAAGCCACAGGCTTCACCTCAGACTTCTCGGCCAAAGCCGGCGACATGCGGTTGTCGGACCTCAGCGGGCCCCATCTGGATCTGGAAGGCCGCGACGGAACCATAGAGGGCGACAGGATCTCGGCAAGGTCGGTCACTGTCACCTCGCGGAACGGCGACAGCGAACTGAACTTCGTCTCCTCACCTGACCTCGTCGATGTGCGAAGCCAGGACGGCGACGTTCGGCTCGGCATGCCGGAGGCGACGTACGCAGTCGACACGGCCGCCAAGAAGGGCGACATCACCGTGAATGTCACGAGAGACGACACAAGTGACCATGCCGTGAGGATTCACACCCGTAACGGAGACATCGTCATCGGCAAGAGGGAGGCGCCTTAGTTGGATATCCCGAACATTCCTTGGCCACCTCATCAAGACAGAAGAAGGAATTTACCGGTGGCGCGGATTGGAATTAAGTTCCTTAAATCGTGCTCCATACGCCGGCACATCTCGATCCCCCAAAGCACGACTGCCAGGCATTCACGGCTCCCCCTCGTTCGACGCTAGAAATTAAAAGGCATCCTCGAAATGTTTATAAAATTCCCTGATCTCATGCGGAATCGCATCCGAAGGGAGCCCATTCCCGCAGCCCATCGGAGGGCGGGAACCACACGGCGGGAGGCCACTGGATACGGCTCACGCCGGCTGCGTACCCGCGCAGCCGCAGTAGCTGTGGCATCGGCCCTTGCGGCTGTCACGATGTCGGCGTGCTCCAATGACTCAAAGGATCACTCGAATTCCGCGTCCCCGAACGCTCCAGGTGTGAGCGCCGAGCTGCAAAAGCTCATGGACGCCTCACCGTGGGCAACAGGCGACTGGGGCGTGCAGGTCGCCGACCTGAAGACAGGGAAAGTCCTCCAGTCGAAGAACGCCGAATCCAAGTTCATGACTGGATCGACAGCCAAGACCTTCGCGGTGGGTGCAGCCCTCGACGACCTCGGCAGCGACCACCGTTTCCGTACGCCGATCGTGCACAGCGGTTCGATATCGGAGGCCGGACGACTCACGGGCAACCTGATCATGGTGGGAAGCGGCGATCTGGCTCTCGGCGGACGGACGACTGCAGCAGGGCAACTGGATGTCCCCGACTTCGACCACTACGACGCAAACGCCGTGCCGGGAATGGCGACCATCACCCGGGAAGACCCGCTGGCAGGCATCAATGACCTGGCTCGCCAGGTCGCGGCAAGCGGCATCCGTCAAGTGGACGGCAACGTGATCATCGACAATCGGCTCTGGGACCCGGTGTCGATCGGTGGGACGCCCATCACGCCAACGGTGGTCAACGACAACCTCATTGACCTGCTCATCACGCCCAGAACGCCCGGCAACCCGGCGAAGGTCGACTCGCGTCCCAAGACGGCAGCCTTCACCGTCGACGCAAACGTCACCACCACGCCGGCCGGCACGAAGCCGACGGTGAAGACCGAAAGCAACGCCCCCGGGCACATCCGGGTTCGAGGCTCGGTGCCCGCCGACGCCACCGCACCGTTCGTGGCGACATTCCAAGTACCCGACCCCGCAGCATTTGCCCGCACCGTACTCATCGAGGCTCTTGAGCGGAATGGTGTCACCGTCAGCGCCCCGACGCTCGGATCCAACCCCGGCTCCGACCTTCCGTCATCGGAGGAGGTGAAGGCCTTGCCTGTCTCGGCGACGTACACGTCACCGCCCTTCAGGGAATACGCCAAGTTGATCAATAAGGTCAGCCACAATCTCGGCGCCAACCTCCTGCCACCGCTGATGGCAGTCCATCACGGCAAGCACACCTACGCCGACGGGATGCAGATCGAGCGGAACTTTCTCGCCGGAGCAGGTATTGACCCGAATTCGTTCACGCTCGTCGATGCCCAAGGCTTGACCGGGGACAAGGCCACACCAGCCGCACAGACGGAGTTGCTGCGGCATCTTTCCCACAGTCGCGACTTCAGCACCTTCTACGACTCCATGCCGAGCCTGGGTGTCGATGGATCACTCGCGGATGTCATCGCGCACACCGACCCTGCCGCAGGACACATTCGCGCGAAGACCGGCACCCTGGTCGGCGCTCTCAAGGGCAAGCTGGCTCTCACCACCAAGGCGCTTGCAGGATACGTTGACGCGAAAAATGGTCACCGACTCGTCTTCGCCATCTATGTGAACAACGTCCCGGTCCCCAGCAACAGCGTCAGCGACGCGATCGACCTGGCGCTAAAGGCCAACAAGCAATTGGGATCAATGGCCGCCAGCATCTACCAGAACCCCGAAGGGAGAAACTGACCTCCCGGGCTTCGATCACGAGTGAGTCCTGGGTTCTGGCACAGATCTTGGGGAGTGGTCGCGGAGCGTCATCTTTCGCGCGGCGTCCCGTCGTTCCTTTCACTGGTCCTGCGCCGTATGCTCGGACCGCATCCACCGGCTGCTGAACCGAATCGGTGGGGACGCCGATGAGGTCCTGGACGATGTGCGTGAGTACGTGGTCGTGCATCTCGGCGACCCTGATGCGGTCCTGATCGTGGACGACACCGGTTTCCCGAAGAACGGCACTGGTTCGGCCTGGGTGCAACGGCAGTACTCCGGCACTGCGGGCCGCACGACAAATTGCCAGGTCGGTGTTTTCCTGGCCTAAGGGCTGTCCCGCTCGGACGCACGCTGATCGACCGCCGTCAGGGTCTTCCCGCCTCCTGAACGGACGACCGTGAGCGGTGCCGCCAGGCCGGCATTGACGCATTGACGACGAGGTCGGATGCGCGACCGAGGTGGCGATGGCCAGGGCAATGGTCCGCCGGACGATCGCCGACAGGATCCCGTTCCGCGGCCGTCTTCCCGCCCCGGGTGCGGCAGGCGCTTCCGGCGGGCGCGTCACAGTTCGGGCAGTCGTGACGTTCTACCGCCAATGCTGCCTGATCGGGCTGAGATCCATGGCGGCAGTCTCTCAGAGGTACATCGCACAACACGCTGGTTTCGAGAGGGCTTTTGCGAACGGCGACCTGCGGGAACGTGATCACTCCCGGGGCTCTCGCAGAACTCTCATAGATGTTCATTTGTGAGAATGCTGAGAAGTCGAACATGCAACCCGGGCGGCGCCCGATCGGAGCCCCTTGCCGGGCGTCACGTCGCGGCGAGGACCAACCTGTGTACTCAGGCGGGCTGACGGAGCGCGCTGACCAGTGCGCGCGGGTCGTCGGCGTGGAAGCGGATGGTGTGGGCCTCTTCCATTGCGCCGAGCGGGCGGGTGAAGGGGAGTGGCCGGTTCAGCTCCAGGGTCACTGAGGTCTGGCTGCCCACTATGAGGTCGAGGACCCCGTCCTCGGAAAGGGTGATCAGGCCGCCTTCGGGATAGCGCCGGTCGACCCGGACCGAGGCGACCGCGTCCGGCGGTACGGCGAGGTCGAAGAGGGCTCCGTAGCGGATCCGCAGAGAGCCGTCGGGGCGCACGATGTGCGGCCGGGTGACGCAGGCGGCGTGCAGGGCCAGCACGAGGACGACGCCGTACAGGTCGAGTACCAGGATCACCCGGTGGACCACCGGCCAAGGGATGAGGAAGGCCAGGACCACCGTCTCGATGACCATCACGAAGAGCAGCCCGTACATCATCGCGGTCTGGGGCCCGGTGTACGCGGCAGCGTGGTCCCCGGGGCGCGCCCCGTGCGTGCCGCGCCGGACCCACCGCCCCAGGGAGGCGAGGGCGCGCAGTTCGTGGAGGACCAGGCGGTGGACCGTCACCGGCACCGCCTCCTGTACGGCAGCTCGCTGCGCTTCCCGGCGGTCTGCGCCGCGGGCGCGCGCGGCGACATACAGCGAGCGCAGCACCCATGCTTCGAACAGCAGCACCACGAGCACCAGCGCCTCGGCGCCCGCCAGCGCCCAACCGGGCGGCCGGAGCCCGGCCACCAGGCAGGCCGCCAGGGCCAGTTCCCCCGTCAGTACGGCGGCGACCGCGACCCGCGCCGCCCGTACGCCCCTTGGTCGGCCGTTCATCCCCGGCCCCTCTCCATGAACGCGTCCATAAGTCGGCCAACGACTTCCGCTTGCGCGGGGGTGTACTCGGCGAGCAGCGCCTCCTTGAACCCGGTCACGACCGCCCCGTCCTCGGGGATTGCGGCGAACAGCTCATCGGGGACGGCTGCCATCAGGTCAGCTGCCAGAGGTGCGATCCGCGGATCGTCGGCGGGGGCTTCGGCGAGCGCGTCGAGACGCTCATACAGTTCGACGACCGCGGGATCGGCGACCAGTGTTCCGAGCAGCGCGAAAATCTCTTGGCTACCGGAGCTGGTGTCGTCCATCAGCATGAGGTACTCGCGGTCCTTGGCCGCGCTCGGTGAGTCTGTGCTGGGGGCTTGTGCCAGCAGTACGGCGAGGGCGGGTGAGACGGGCCCGGTCGCGCCGGGCGGCTCGGTGAGCAGGGCGCTGAGCCGGCCACGGCGCTCCCGGATGTCGGCTTCCTGGCGGGCCAGGTCGGCGTCGAGTTCCACCAACACCTCGGCCAGTTCGCGCCCGGCATCATCGGCGAGGGCGTCACGCACTTCATCTAGGCTGAGGCCGAGTTCGGTGAGCCGGCGCACCCGGGCGAGCAGGACGGCATCACGGACGCTGTAGGCCCGGTAGCCGTTGGGGCGCCGCTCCGGTTCCGGAAGCAGCCCGACATGGTGGTAGTGCCGGATCGCCCGGGTGGTGAGCCCCACGAGCGCGGCGATCTCCCCTATTCGCATGCCGCCAGTAGAAACCCTGCCGTTGCGTCAAGGTCAAGCGCTGAAAGTATCGTCGGGCGCAAAACGATTCGAGCGCGTCTACTCACCGGAGTGGTACGTCTTCGGCGGGATCACCGGCAGGTGATCGACGCGATCACCTTCGAGTTCCGGACCGGGACGCAGTGGGTCCACCTGCCGGAGAAGTACGGCAACTGGAGAGGCGTCTACTACCGGCTGCGGATATGGGCGCTGGACGGTACCTGGGAACGGGTCTTCACTGCCCTGGTCGGCCCGGACCGACGCCGACAAGGACCTGCAAATGGACGGTCGCGGTCGACTCCACGATCGTGCGTGCCGACCAGCATGCCGCCGGGGCCCGCAAAAAGGGGCCCCGTCCGGCGAGCCGGCCGATCACGCCGCGCGCAGACGTGGTCCCATCGCGAGCTGGAAGCCGAGAGGGCTCTTTGTCGACTGACCACAATTGGCTGGACAGCGTAGACGTGGTGTCGACCGTTGCCCGTCACGCGCGACGCAACCCCACGCCACAATCCTGCTCCACGCACGGGACCGCCTTGTGGGCGGAGCCTCGGCCGGGCTCACTCCTGGCGCGGCGACATGGTGCGGACCAGCACCAGACAACTGACTATTCGTCAGTGAAGTCAGCGCGGAGTCAGCATTCGTTCCATCAAACGTCACCACACCCTGCTCCACATGGGAGTCGCACCCAAGATCCGCGGCCCACACCAAGGGCCCACCGAGCAGTGACGAGCCGACCAGAAACGGAATTTGTCCGAAGCCGGCCAGCCTGAGGTCGGCTCGAACGATTGCCCCAGCTCAGCGCACCCTCCCCCGCGCCTTCAGCGGCACCACAGGCAGCTCCGGAGCTGGAATCGGAGGGCCGTCATAGCCCTTCACCTCACCGAAACGGGTCCCGTTCATCCAGTCTTCGCGGGCCTGTGCGATATCCTCCTGGGACCGTCCGATCCAGTTCCAGAACATGACGATCTCCTCCTCGAAGGGCTCACCCCCCAGCAGCATCAGCCCCGCGTCGGAGAGGGCACGCAACGGCAGTTCGGTGCGTCCGCAGCCGAGGTACAGCATCGAGCCCGGCAGTACGGGTACGCCGTCGACCTCGGCCTCGCCGGACATGGACAGGACCGCGTACTCGAAGTCCGGATCCAGTGGCAGCCGGGCCTCGGCGCCCTGCGTCAGGGACAGGTCCGCGCCCACGATCGGGGTGTAGGCGGTGCCCGGCGAGACGGCACCGTCGAGTTCACCGAGGATGACGGTGGCGGTGAGGCCGGGCGCGGTGACGCTGGGCAGGTCCGCATGGTGCTGGAAGTGCGGTTCGACGTCCCGGTGGGCGTCGGGGAGTGCGACCCAGAGCTGGGCGCCGTGCAGAAGCCTCGCGTGCGGCTTCGGACTCTCCTCGGAATGGCTGATGGCCCGGCCGGAGGTCATCAGACCCAGCTCCCGGGGTCGCACCGTCTGCAGGCTGCCCAGGCTGTCGCGATGCAGGACCTCGCCCTCATGGAGCCAGCTGACGGTCTGCAGACCCATATGAGGATGGGGCGCCACCTGCATGCCGGGCTCGTCGGCGATGTCATCGGGGCCGTAGTGGTCCACGAAGGCCCAGGCGCCGACCATGCGGCGGCCCAGGTTGGGCAGCAGCCGGCGCACCTCGGTGGACTCGCCCAGCTGGACGCGGCGCGGGCTGAGAAGTTCACGTACCGGTTCGGCGACGACGAAGCCACGCCCTCCGCAGACGGAGAGTGCGGCCTGGCGATCGAGATTGCTCATGGCGCACAACCTATTCCCGTACGGGCACGGAGAGCCGGTCCCCACGCCGAAAATGTAGTGGAATGTTAAACCATCATGTGGTGTTGTCACCCCCGGGCGCCCGGCGGCACGAACGCCGAGCAGCCCGAGCCGGCAGACACGCAGGAGGAGGACACATGAGCGAGACCTATACCGAGTTCGGCACGGCCGCCGAGCGGTGGGACCGGGCACAGATGTTCTTCGAGGCCAGGGAATACCTGACGGCGGCCCGCATCCTGGGCGGACTGGTCGAGGAGGCACCGCACGAGGTCGCCCCCCGGCTGCTGCTCGCGCGCGCCTACTACCACTCCGCCCGGCTCGGCAGGGCCGAGACCGAACTGCGTACCGTGCTGGAGCGCGACCCGGTGGAGGACTACGCGCACCTCATGCTGGGACGCACCCTGGAACGCCAGGGGCGGCACACGGAGGCCGCGCCGCATCTGCGGATGGCCGCCGCGCTGACCGGGGATTCCGGTTACGGGACGGCCTGATCCCGGACCCGCCGGGTCCGCGGCGTCCTGACCCGGGAATTCCGGGAGATCCTGGACGCCCCGGGCCGCCTGTCGGAAACCGGTCCCGGCCGGGGACGCGCCAACGCGGTGCACCCCGGCCGGTCTCCGGCGCCGGGCCGCGGGTTCAGGCCGTGGCGCCGTCCGCCGGAAGGGAATTCGCCACCCGGTCCAGCCATTCCGCCATCAAGGCGGCCTCGGCGACACTGAGTCCCGACCGCGTCGGGGGTGAGGACGGCGGTGTGCACGGGGTCGCGCACCCGTCGGGACATGGTGCCGTCGCAGAGGGTGGCCGGACGGGCCACCGGCATGAGCGCCGCACCGGTGTTCGCCGGCATGATCATCTGTGCCGCGAGCGCGAGGCTATGCGCAGCCCTCCGGCGGCGGCCCGCTCCAGGTCGCTGGTGAGGATCCGGTAAGTACGACGGAACCCGCCGGGACTGCCCCGGCGGGTTCCGTCGTACGCGTGCGTCGTGAGTACCGGCCCTTGTACGTACCGGCCCTCGTACGGGAACCGTCAGTTCACCGCACCGGCCGTGCGCCGCTCCGTGACGCCGCTCGTCGCCGCGGCTCCGGTGCCGGGTGCCAGCAGCCTTTCGGTCAGATAGCCGAAGGTCAGGCCGAAGACGGTCCAGAGGGTGGTCTGAATGGCCAGGGTGGAGAGCCTGAACTCCCACAGCAACGAGGCCGGGAAGTCCTTGCCGACCTCGTTGAACGAGGGCAGGAACGCGTAGGCGAGTCCGATCAGCAGGACGAACCCGGCGGTGGCGGTGATGGCCGCGTTCCAGTTGCCCAGACGGGGGGCGAGACGTCTGCCGAGGATCACGGCGGCGACGGCCAGCAGCACGCTGAGGGCGACCATCAGGAAGAACAGGGTGGTGCGCTTGCCGATGGTGTCGGGGTTGCCGACGGCCGGCGGGTTCGCCGGATACTTCAGGAACGGTACGACGTACACCGTCAGCAGGGCGGCGCCCGCGATCAGTGCGGCCGTGGCCCTGGGGCCGAAACGGCCGACACGGCCGAGGGCGTAGCAGAAGACGAGAGCGGCGATCCCGCCGATCGCCACACCGAAGACCAGGATGCCGGTGGCGAGTCCGCCGGTGGCCTGCATGGTGCGACTGACGAGTTCCTCGCCGCCGCCGTGATCATGGCTGTGTGCCTCCTCCAGCGCGATGGCGGCGTCCACTTGGGACTCGCCGAGGAAGTAGGCGACGACGAGAGCCACCGCGCCCGCGATCAGGCCGGCCAGCATGCCGCGCACGAGCAGAGCTCTGACAGATATGGAGTTCATGAGAGTGTCCCCTGTTGTCTCAGTGGCAGGGGAAGCCGAGCAGGTGACGGCCGTCGTGAACCCATTCGTGGACGCCTTCGCCGGAGATGACGGCGGTGGCGCCCTGCTCGGCGCCGACGAAGTACAGCAGGACGAGCATGAGAACGCCGAAGAAGACGGCCCAGGGCGCGATGGCCTTCGCCGAGATCGGGGTGAGGGCGGTCGCCCCGCTCGCGGGGGCAGCGGACTGTGCCATGGCAGAACCTCCTGTGGGAACACGCGTCCCTGTCGTGGTGCCTGAGACGAAGGTGCTGGGTCTGACTTCCCGCGCGGGACGGGTACACAGTGGCGCGACCGTGCCGGATTCTCACCGGACTTCCGTCACACCGTCGTCATGGTCGACGTGACCATACCGCCTGTACGCGGGCACCGCCATGGTGCGACCGGCGCGGTCACCGGCCTCGGGAGGCATGAGAACCTGCGCCACCGGGGCGGCGGTCGAGGAGAGTGGAGGACGATATGACGGTACGGGTGACGCTGATCTCACCTGCGATGAACGCGGCGTTGCGGGAGGCGCGCTTCGAGGACGAGGCGGCCCTGGACCGCACCGGTGAGCGGAGCGCCCGCGCCGCAGCCGGGTCGGTGCCCCCGGCCGGCCGGTACCTGAGCGGACCCTCGCAGCGGTGTCTGCGGACGGCCGAGGCGCTCGGCCTCACCGCGCGGACCGAAGCCGCCCTGGCCGACTGGGACTTGGGGCGCTGGCGTGGGGAGCGGCTGGACGAGGTCACCGCGCGGGAGCCGGAGGCGGTGTCGGCGTGGCTCGGCGATCCCGCGGCGGCACCGCACGGCGGTGAGTCCCTGCGTGATCTGACCGCCCGGGTCGGTGGCTGGCTGGACGCGGCCCCGGACGGGGCCGACGGAAGCGTACTGGCCGTTGCCGGACCCTCGGTGGTGCGGGCGGCGGTGGTCCATGGCCTGGCCCTGCCGGTGGCGGCGTTCTGGCGGCTCGACGTCGTTCCGCTGGCGCTCACCGAGCTGAGCGGCCGGTCCGGACGGTGGAACGTGCGGCTGGGACGCCCGCTGAGGAGCGCGGGGGAATGCTGAACCGGCCCCGTACACAACCCCGTTACCCACGCGACCGTGCACGCGCCCCGTTACCCATTCCCCCGTACCCAAGCGCCCCCGTGCACGCGCCCCGGTGCTCACGCCCCCGTGCACGTGTCGCCGAACGCACCCGGCCCCGTCAGCCGTGCGGTACCAGGACGGCCGTGGCGGCGATGCCGTCCTCGACCCGCCATCTGCCGTCCAGGGTAGGCGGCAGAGCCGGGTCGGTGCGCAGCAGGCGCGCCGCGAACGTGCCTTCCATGGCCCGGCCGCCGGCGGCCCGGTCGAAGGTGATCTCCGCCTCGTCGAAGTCGAGTTCGGTCCCGGTGACCGGGTACCACGCCTTGAAGACACTCTCCTTGGCGCTGAAGAGCAGCCGGTCCCAGTGCACCGCGCCGTCGTCGCCGGAGGCGGACGGCGCGGTCCAGCGACGCTCCGAAGGCAGCGAGATCAAGTCCGCCACTCCGGCGGGCAGGGGGGCGTGCGGCTCTGCGTCGATGCCCAGGCTCAGGGCGTCCGCGGCCCGCGCCAGCGCCGCCGCCCGGTAGCCATCGCAGTGCGTGAGACTGCCGATGATCCCCGCGGGCCACAGCGGGGCCCCGCGCCGGCCGCGCAGTACCGCCACGGGCGGCAGGCCGAGGCCCGCCATGGCCCGGCGGGCGCAGGCGCGGGCGGTGGTGAAGTCGTTGACGCGCTTGGACACGCTCCTGGCCACCAGTTCCCGCTCCTCGGGGAAGAGGAATCCGTCCGGCACCGTTTCCCGGCGGGTGGCGGCGCAGGAGACGTATCCGGGGAGCAGGTGATCGATCACGAGGCGCCTTCGGGGTCGGGGTGCGGTGCGTGTCCGCCGGCGGGGGTGCCGTCCGGGGCCGCGGGGCGTTGCTCGTACGGGAGGATCTGTCTCAGCAGGCCACGCGGATGGCCGCGTTTGCGCCACTCCCGGGGATAGCCGATCGAGACCTCCTCGAAGCGCACCCCGTCGTACCACGTCGTACGGGGGATGTGGAGGTGTCCGTAGACGACGGCCGCGACGTTGAACCGGCGGTGCCAGTCGGCGGTCAGCTCGGTTCCGCACCACTGGGCGAACTCCGGGTACCACATCACCGCGGTGGGTTCCCGGACGAGGGGCCAGTGTCCGGCGAGCACCAGCGGGATGTCCGGGTCGTGGGCGGCCAGTCTGCGTTCCGTCTCGGCGACCCGCGCCCGGCACCAGTCCTCCCGGCCGGCATGGGGGTCGGGGTGCAGGAGGTACTCGTCGCTGCAGACGATGCCCGCCTTGTGCGCGATCGCCAGCGACTCCTTTGTCGTGCGGGCGCCGGGGGCGCGGAAGGTGTAGTCGTACAGGAGGAAGAGCGGGGCGACGGCCACCGGGCCGTCCGGGCCGGGCCACAGGGGGAACGGGTCTTCGGGCGTCGTCACCCCGAGGCCCCGGCAGATCTCGACGAGGTGCTCGTAGCGGGCCTGCCCGCGCAGCCGTACGGGGTCCTTGTCCACGGTCCACAACTCGTGGTTGCCGGGGGTCCACACGACATGGGCGAAGCGCTCCGCGAGGAGTCCGAGCGCCCACCGGATGTCGTGCGGCTGCTCCGCCACATCGCCCGCGACGATCAGCCAGTCCTTGTCCGAGGACGGGCGCAGCGACTCGACGATGGCCCGGTTGTCGGAGACCCCCGCGTGCAGATCGCTCACCGCGAGAAGGCTGCCGCCCGCGTACGGAGGGTGCGCGGCGGCGTCGGTCGGAGAAGCGGGAGTGGTCATGAGAAGGGTTCCCGATCTGTCGGTCGGCGTACGGCTCCACTCGCACGGTGCGGGGTCGGGAAAAATCTACCGTCTCGCACGCGTGCGGTGTCCTGGACGGAATCTTCGTCCGGAAACACCGCACATGGCTCGCGGCGGGCGGCCGACCGGATGGCTGCCGAAGGGGAGTTGCGTGCGCCGGCTGACGCTCCGTCGGCGCACGGATCCCGCTCGCCTCCGCACCGCGGACACGAGGGCCGGGGCCTCATGTCATCTTCTGTCTCCGGCGAGTTCGGCGGCGGGCCGGCCGCCGGTCGCGGGCGGCGTGGTCGGGCGGGCACCCGGTACGGCGGCGGCGGAGGCGGGCGCCGGGGGGACCTTCGCGGGGCGCGGGGTCCGCGGCGGACGCGGGAGCCCGTTCGCGTACGCCGGGATCCTGAGCAGCGCCACCACGGCGAGCAGCGCGCACGCCGTCGGCAGGAGCCCGGCCCACGGGGGCAACTGCCCTGTGTACACCAGGGTCGCGGTGAGGGTCGCGGCAACCGCGCCGAGCCCCAGGACGACCGCCACGCCCGGCTTGGTGAGGCGGACACGGCGCAGCCGGTGGGCGATGTGATCGGTGCCGTCCGGCAGCATCGGCCGGTAGGCCCGCCGGCGTGACACCAGCACGAGCACCGTGTCGGTGACGGCCACCAGGGTCAGCACCGGCAGTGCCGTCCACGCGGCACGCTCAGGCGGTGCCGACGCGTGGACGAGCACGGCACAGCCCGCCAGGACGAAGCCGGTGAACTGTGAGCCGCACGCGCCGGGGAGGAGCCGCGCGGGGTGCCGGCCCTGCACCAGCAGGGCGATGAGGGCGGCCATGAGCGCGGCCAGCAGGAGGACCACGCCGGACCGGCCGTCGGCGGCCGCGCAGACGAGCAGGCCGGCCGCCGTGACGGCACAGACGGTGCCCATCGCGCCGTCGGAGTTGTCCAGCATGCTGAAGGCGTTGGTGAGGAACACGATCCAGACCATGCCGAGCACACCCGCGGCCGGTGACAGCCCGGAGAAGGACACCACGGCGACCGCGGCGGCCGTCTGCGCGGCCAGTCGCGGCCAATTGCCGAGCGGTCGCAGATCGTGGACGAGCCCGACCGCGGCGAGCGCGCCGGACGCGGCGAGCAGGGGCAGGACGGAGGTGCCCGGTTCCGCGAGGCCCAGCCCCGTTCCGGCCCAGGTGACGGCGGTGACGCTCAGGACGGCCGCCGGTCCGCCCAGGTACGCCGTGCGGACGCGCGGCGGGCGGCCGTCCGGGCGTGCCACCGCCCCGCGCCGGAGTACCGCCCTGCGGATGCCTGCGGTGAGTAACGCCGTGATGAACAGCGCGACCGCACCGGAAGTGATGATCCCCACCACGTTCATCTGCCCTGCCTTTCCCGACACGTGCCCGTGCGGCGATCGGCGCTCCGGTTCCACGGTTCGTCCGGCGCATCCGTCCGCGCACATCGGTGTCGCCCGTTCGTTGCGGTAGCCACGTGATGCGCGACGCCACCCGAGTGGAGTCCTCCCACAACTTAAGGGGCAGATGTCGGAATATGCCCCAAATAACACGAAAAACAGGGCATTGATTGAGGTTCCGGCAGGAAGCCGGGGAGGCGGGTCAGCCCCGGCCGCCGTCCCGGTACGTCTCCAGCAGCCTCAGCCACACCTCGCTGATGGTCGGATAGGCGGGGACCGCGTGCCAGAGGCGCTCGATGGGCACCTCGCCCGCGACCGCGACGGTCGCCGAGTGCAGCAGCTCGCCGATGCCGGGGCCGACGAACGTGACGCCGAGCACCGTCTCCCGGTCCAGGTCGACGATCATCCGGGCCCGGCCCCGGTACCCGTCGGCGTACAGGCCGGAGCCCGCCACCGAGGCCAGGTCGTGGTCGACCGCGCGGACCCGGTGCCCAGCCCTCTCCGCCTCGGCGAGGGTGAGGCCGACGGAGGCGGCCTCCGGGTCGGTGAAGACGACCTGGGGGACGGCCGCGTGATCGGCGGTGGCCTCGTACGCTCCCCAGCGGCCGGACTCCGGCAGGGGGACGCCCTGGGCACGGGCGGCGATGGCCGCGCCCGCGATACGGGCCTGGTACTTGCCCTGGTGGGTGAGCAGTGCCCGGTGGTTGACGTCGCCGACCGCGTACAGCCAGGTGGTGCCCTCGACACGGCAGCTGTCGTCGACGGTGAGCCAGGAGCCGGGTTCCAGGTCCACGGTCTCCAGGCCCAGGTCATCGGTGCGCGGCGCCCGGCCGGTGGCGAAGAGGATCTCGTCGGCTTCGATCCGCTCGCCGCTGTCCAGGTCCACGGTGACAGGTCCGTCCTGCCCGGCCCGGTGCACGGCGGTGGCGGACACGCCGGTGCGGATCCTCGCGCCGGCCCCGGTGAGGGCCTCGGCGACCAGTTCGCCCGCGAACGGCTCCATCCTCGGCAACAGGCCGCTGCCCCGGACCAGCATCGTCACCTCGGCGCCGAGGGCCTGCCAGACGGTCGCCATCTCGACGCCGACGACTCCCCCGCCGACGACGACCAGCCGGCCGGGCACCTCCTTCGCGCTGGTCGCCTCGCGGCTGGTCCAGGGCCGGGCTTCGGCGAGCCCGGGAAGGCCGGGGACGACGGCGCGGCTGCCGGTGCAGACGGCCACGGCGTGCCGGGCGGTGAGCCGCTGTTCCCCGCCGTCCGGGGCGGTGACGGAGACCGTCCTGACTCCGGTGAGCCGGCCCGTCCCCCGGTGGACCACCGCGCCGATGCCGTCCAGCCAGGCGGCCTGACCGTCGTCCTTCCAGTGCGAGGTGAACGCGTCGCGGCGGGCCAGGACCGCCGCGACATCGAGGGGCCCCCGCACGGCGGCGCTCAGACCCGGGACGTGACGGGCATCCGCGCGGGCCACGACCGGGCGCAGCAGGGCCTTGCTCGGCATGCACGCCCAGTACGAACATTCGCCGCCGATCAGCTCGGACTCCACGACGGCCGTGCTGAGCCCGGCCGCACGGGCCCGGTCGGCCACGTTCTCCCCCACCGGACCCGCGCCGATCACCACGACGTCGTACTCGATGCTCTCCACTGCGCCCTCCGCTGTGTCGGTCATGCGAACAGTCTGATCGTGGGTGTGCGCCGCGGCCACACGGGCAGGCGGAATAGCGCAGGAGCGGTCACCGTTGTGCGGGACACGTCCGAACGGGCAGAGGAAGAGGTATCTGAGCATGAGCACCGTAGAGCTCACCAAGGAAAACTTCGATCAGGTCGTCAGCGACAACGACTTCGTACTGATCGACTTCTGGGCTTCCTGGTGCGGCCCGTGCCGACAGTTCGCGCCGGTCTACGACTCGGCGTCCGAGCGCCACCCCGATCTGGTCTTCGCCAAGGTCGACACGGAGGCGCAGCAGGAGCTGGCGGCCGCGTTCGAGATCCGGTCCATTCCCACGCTGATGATCGTCCGGGACAACGTGGCGGTGTTCGCCCAGCCCGGCGCGCTTCCCGAGGCGGCTCTGGAGGACGTCATCGGACAGGCCCGCAACCTGGACATGGACGAGGTGCGCAAGTCCGTCGAGGCCCAGAAGCAGGGGCAGCCGGAGCAGCGGTAGCGGCTTTCTCCGCGCGTCGCTTGAGGTGAGGGGCCCGTCCGTCAGGACCGGGCCCCTCACCATTGTGCGTCCGTCGGTCAGGACCGAGCCCCTCTTCGCTGTGCGCCGAGGGGATCAGGGCCCGGTGTCCTCGTCCGCGGGTTCGCCGTCCGGCTGCTCCGCGCGGCTGTCCCCGGGCTCGGGCGTCCCCCCGGCCGCGGGCGAGCGCCTGCCCTCGCCGCTCTCCACGCTCTTCTCCGAGATCCGCACCGAGAGCCCGTAGTCCAGCTCCGCGCCGTCGACCAGCAGCGCCTCCACGGTGCGGGTCGACGGGTCGATGTCCGCCACCACCCCCTCGCCCTCGTAGCGGGGGTAGCCCGACGCCCCGGTCTCCCCGGTGGCGGCCACGACCGCCGAGCGGATGGCACGCCCGGGGCCGGGGGCGTCGGTGCCCGACTTCTTGAACTCGGGGACCAGCAGGATCTCGTAGCTCTGCGGATGGCTCATGCTCCGACGCTAGACATCCGCCGTTCCCCGCGCATGTCGTCGTGCCGCCGGCGGCAAGGTCCGGTCAGCTGGATTCGCGCGGGACGGCCCGTGCCCGCAGCAGGTCGTGCCGCTCCGGTCTTCCGGCGGGGTGCTGCATCAGCCGGTCGATCATCTCGGCCGGCGGCTGCCGTGTCGCCAGTTCCATCCGTACGGTGCTCAGCCTGGGCCGCAGCAGTCTGCCCAGCATCAGGTCGTCCGCGCCGATCACGGCTGTCTCCCCGGGCACCGCGATGCCGGCGTCCTGGAAGGCTCTCGTCAGCAGCATCGCGTACTCGTCGTTGTAGGCGAAGACGGCGTCCAGGCCGAGGGTGCGCCAGCGGGCGGCGAGCGCGGCGGCCGAGTCCTCCTCGTAGTGCAGCGGCAGTGGCTGGATGCGGGCACCCGCCGGTTCCGCCGCGCGCAGTGCGCCGGCCAGCCGCGGTTCGGCGAACGGGGCGAGGGCCGGTTCCTGGGGCATGACCACCCCGATCCGGCGGCGGCCACGCGCCAGCAGGTGCCCGACGGCGCAGCCGCCGATCTCCCGCTGGTCGATGACCAGGGCGTGCGCGCCGTCCACCGGCTCCGGGCCCAGGGTGATCACCGCCTTGGCACCGGAGCGGGTGAGCACGGCTATGCCGTGCGGTGTGAGGGAGATCCCGGCGGGGGCGACGACGGCGACGGGCCGCAGTTCCGCCCACGCCCTGGCGGCCTCGTCGGCCCCGAGGCCGCCGCTGCCGTACTGGACGACGGTGTAGTCGAGGCGGCGCAGCCCGGACTGGAGTTCTTCGATGAAGTGCTGGTGCAGAGGCCCCGCGGGGGTGTTCCCGTCGGGCAGCAGCACCATTCTGGTATGTCCGGCGCGCAGGCTCCGGGCGGCCGCGTGCGGCACATAGCCGAGATGGACCGCGGCTTCCCTGACTCTTCGCCGGGTGGGTTCGCTGATCCGTACGGTGGCGTTGTTGTTCAGTACGTACGACACGGTGGCCCGGGAGACTCCTGCGAGTCGCGCCACGTCGGCGCTGGTCGGAACGGAGACTGCGGCGGGCTGTTTGGGTAACTGGCTCATGGCGTCGGGCAGTCTTCCAGACCGGGCGGTCCGGACAGTGGTCCGGGGCCCCGTAGCGCGGAGCCGGAGCGCCGGAAACGGCGCGCCGGCGCCCCCCGGCCCGCCGGCGACGGCGGCCCGCGCGAGCCCGTGGCTCAGCCCCGGACGGTGCGCGGCAACGCCTCGGGGTGCTCCTTGAGCCGGGCGGGGCGGGCGGGGATCGCCGCCGGGGCTCCGGACGTCATCGTCTCCCCGACGGTGGCACCGCGTCGGTGCCCGCCCGGCGCGGTCCGTCGACGACGCGGCGTTTCGCGGGAGCGCCCTACGGCCGCGTCCGTACCAGAGTCTGACCCTACGGTTGAGGGTGAGGGTGCGGATTCCCGTCCTCCGGGACGCGGCGGATCTGACGCTCCGGCAGGAGCAGCCGGGAGCGGGACCGCCGTGAGGAGTGCGGCGGCGGTGACGGTCCGGGACCGCCGGACGGTGACGGTGTGGGCCATGAGGTCGAGCCTGCGGCCGGTTCGACGGCCCCGCTCCACGGAACGGGCCGTCGAGGTCCTACGGTGATGTGATGACGTTCCACCACGGCACATACAGCACCGACAGTCCGTCCGGCTCTCCCGGCCGCGGCGGACCGGCCGCGACCCTCCAGGCCGATCCGCGCGAGGTGGGCCCGGTCCGCACCCTGTACGCCCCCGACCGCGACGGCGATCCCGATCCGGGCGAGATCGTCTGGACCTGGGTGCCGTTCGAGGAGAACGACGGCCGCGGCAAGGACCGGCCGGTTCTCGTCGTGGCCCGCGAGGAGACGGGCACCCTGCTCGCCGTCCAGCTCTCCAGCAAGCAGCACGATCCGGACCGCGAGTGGGTGGCGCTGGGGGCGGGGCCCTGGGACAGCTCGGGCCGGCCGTCCTGGGCCGACCTGAACCGGGTGCTGCGGGTGCACGAGGACGGGATGCGGCGGGAGGCCTGCGCGCTGGACCGGGAGCGGTTCGAACTGGTCGCCGTGCGGCTGCGGGAACTGTACGGCTGGAGCTGACCGGAGGGGCCCTCAGTCCTGGAGCCGGTCGGCGAACGTACGGGCGAAAGCCGTGCGGACGGCGGACTCCGGGCCGCGTTCCAGGATGCCGAAGACGATCTGCTCGAAGTGGCCGCCGAACCGGCCGCCGTCACGGAGCAGCGTGTGGAAGGCGCCCGCCACCTGCGCGGGATCGTTCCGGAACACCCCGCAGCCCCACGCTCCCAGCACCAGCCTGCGGTAGCCGCGTACCGCCGCCACCTCCAGCACCCGTTCGGCGCGGCTCGCGAGCGCGGCCGGGATGCGGTGCGCCTCGCCCGGGGTCCGCCTGCGGATCACTCCGGCGTTGGGCGCGGGCGAGGTGAGGAAGCCCACGCTGTACGGGAGGTCGAGGAACCGTCCCCGGTCGTCGCGGAACACCGGTACACCGGGCGAGTGGATCACCCGGTCGGTGTAGAACGCACTGCGTTCGGCGCGGTGGTGGGCGTAGTACCCGGGGGCGCGCGACAGGGTCGCGTGGAGCGCGGAGCCCCGGCACAGCGCCTCTTCCTGGGCCTGCGCGCCGTTGAGGTAGCCACCGCCCGGATTGCGGGCCGAGGCGTAGTTGAGGACGGCGACCTTGCCCGCCGCCGCGCGGGTCATCCGGTGTGCCGCCCGCAGACTGCTCTCGCCGGTCACCTCGACGACCGGGACGCGGTCGGTGTCCAGGACGGCGACGGGCACCGGCTCGGGGCCGTAGAGCCGGGTGCCGGAGAGCGCGGCGGACAGCGCGCGCTCGATGGAGACCTCCCGGCCGTCCTCGGTGCGGTACCGGCCGGCCTCGACGGCCTTCTCCGTCTCCCGCGCGATGCCGCGCAGTCGTGCGCTCATGGGCGCGCCCCCGTGTGGTGCATACGGGGCATGCTCGGCTCCGTACCGGCATGGACGCAACCGGATTTCCGTCGGCCGGGGGCACTCTTGTGCGATCTCATGGGAGGGGTTTGGGTGGTATCGATGTAACCGAAGAGGAGGCCCGTATGCCCCCGGACAGCTCCGGCGATCACGGCCCGCGCCCTTCCGCCGACGCCCCCCTCGGTGAGGGCGAGGCGGAGGACTTACTGCGTGGCATCTGTTTCAAGACCGGCCCGCCCCGCACCGTGGGTGTGGAGCTGGAATGGCTCATCCACGACCGGGACCGCCCCGATGTCCCGGTGTCCCAGGAGCGCCACGACGCCGCGGTGGAGGCCGTCCGCGCCCTGCCGCTGAACGCCTCGCTGACCTTCGAGCCCGGCGGCCAGCTGGAGCTCAGCTCGCTGCCCGCGGACTCGCTGATGGCCTGCGTCGAGGCCACCGCCGCCGACCTCGCCGCCGTACGCGACGCCCTCGGGCGGCAGGGCCTCGCGCCGGTCGGCCTGGGCGTCGATCCGTGGCACCCACCGCGCCGCAGGCTGCTGGAGCCGCGCTACGAGGCCATGGAGCGGGCGCTCGACCGCTCGGGTCCGGCCGGGCGGGCGATGATGTGCACCTCCGCCTCCGTCCAGGTCTGTCTGGACGCGGGTGTGGAGGAGCCGGGGCCGCTCGGCTACGGGCGGCGCTGGCAGCTCGCCCATCTGCTGGGCGCCGTGCTGGTGGCGTCCTTCGCCAACTCGCCCTTCCGGCAAGGGCGCAGGACCGGATGGCAGTCCACCCGGCAGGCCCTGTGGGCGAACCTCGACCCGGTACGCACGCTGGCCCCGCCCGGCCGTCTGCCGCCGCGCGACGCCTGGGCCGCCCATGCGCTCGACACGACGGTGATGTGCATCCGGGGCGACGCCGTCCCCTGGACCGTGCCGGACGGGCTCACCTTCCGGGAGTGGATCCGCGGCGGTCTCCCCCGGCCGCCCGTGCGCGCCGATCTCGACTACCACGTCACGACGCTGTTCCCGCCGGTGCGTCCGCGCGGGCACCTCGAACTCCGCATGATCGACGCGCAGGGCGGACCGGACGGTTGGCTGGTGCCGCTCGCCGTGGCCACGGCGCTGTTCGACGACCCGGAGGCCGCCGAGACCGTGTACCGCACCGTCAAACCGCTCGCGGAGACGGCGGGCTCTCCCGCCGCGCCCCGCAATCCGCTCTGGGCCGGCGCCGCCCGGGACGGTCTGGCCGACCCCGAGCTGAGGGCGGCGGCCGTCACCTGCTTCGAGGTGGCGCTGGAGGCGCTCCCCCGGATCGGTGCGAGCCGGGCCGTGCACGACACGGTGGCGGCCTTCCACGACCGCTTCGTCGCGCGAGGCCGATGTCCGGCCGACGACCTGCCCGATCCCGCCGGTACCGGTACCGCGACCGCGGGGAACGACGCGACGCCGCACTCCGGAAGGGGCACCTCCTGATGACCGAATCCCACGGCACACCCGGCATCGACCCCGAGACCCTGCGGCGGCGCGCCCATGACGCGCTCCTCACCGCTCGCGACCGCACCGCCCTGCTCACCGGGAGCGTGGACGACGGCGAACTGACCGCACAGCACTCCCCGTTGATGTCGCCGCTGGTCTGGGACCTGGCGCACATCGGCAACCAGGAGGAGCTGTGGCTGCTGCGCAACGTGGGCGGCCGGGAGGCCATGCGCCCGGAGATCGACGGGCTGTACGACGCCTTCGAGCATCCGCGCGCCACCCGGCCCTCACTGCCCCTCCTCGCGCCCGCCGAGGCACGCGCGTACGCCGCCGAGGTGCGGGGCAGGGCACTGGACCTGCTGGAGGGCGCCGAGCTGCACGAGGGAGGCCGGCCGCTCGAACGGGCCGCCTTCGCCTTCGGGATGATCGCCCAGCACGAACAGCAGCACGACGAGACCATGCTGATCACCCATCAGCTGCGCTCGGGCCCGGCCGCGCTGACCGCTCCCCGGCCGCCCGCCCCCGCAGACGACGCGGCGCTCGCGGCCGAAGTCCTGGTCCCGGCGGGCCCGTTCACCATGGGCACGTCCACCGAACCATGGGCGCTGGACAACGAACGGCCCGCGCACCGCCGCGAGGTGGCGGCCTTCCACCTCGACACGGCCCCGGTGACCTGCGGCGCCTATCAGCGGTTCATCGAGGACGGCGGATACACCGACGCCCGCTGGTGGGCGCCGGAGGGCTGGGCCATGGTGCGGGAACACGCGCTGTCGGCACCGCTGTTCTGGCACCGGGACGCCGGGCAGTGGCTGCGCCGCCGGTTCGGGGTGACCGAGCCGGTGCCCGCCGACGAGCCCGTGCTGCACGTCAGCTGGTACGAGGCGGACGCGTACGCCCGCTGGGCGGGCAGGAGGCTGCCCACGGAGACCGAGTGGGAGAAGGCGGCCCGCCACGATCCGGCGTCCGGGCGGTCCCGGCGCTACCCGTGGGGCGACGAGGACCCGACCGCGGACCGCGCCAATCTGGGACAGCGCCACCTCCGCCCCTCGGCGGCCGGCGCCTACGCGGCGGGCCGCTCCCCGTACGGCGCCGGCCAGTTGATGGGCGATGTGTGGGAGTGGACGTCGAGCGACTTCCTCCCCTATCCGGGCTTCGCGGCCTTCCCCTACCGCGAGTACTCGGAAGTGTTCTTCGGCCCTGACCACAAGGTGCTGCGCGGCGGTTCGTTCGCCGTGGACCCGGTCGCCTGCCGGGGCACGTTCCGCAACTGGGACCTGCCGGTACGGCGCCAGATCTTCTCCGGATTCCGGACCGCGAGGGATGCCTGATGTGCCGTCATATCGCCTATGTGGGACATCCGGTGACCCTCGGCGAGATAGTCCTCTCGCCCCCGCACTCACTGGTCCGCCAGTCCTGGGAACCGCGCCGGCAGCAGTTCGGCACGGTCAACGCCGACGGTTTCGGGGTGGGCTGGTACGCGGACGGCGACCCGGTGCCCGGCCGCTACCGGCGCCGGGGCCCCGTCTGGGGCGACGAGACGTTCGCCGATCTGGCCCGGGTGGTGCGCAGCACGGCCCTGCTCGCCGCGGTCCGTGACGCGACGGAGGCGGGCGCGGACGGGGAGGCGGCGGCGGCCCCGTTCGCCGCGGGCCGGTTGCTCTTCAGCCACAACGGGGTGGTCCGAGGCTGGCCCGGGTCGATGGCGGACCTGGCCGCCACGCTTCCCCCCGCCGAGCTGCTGACGCTGACCGCGCGCTGCGACTCCGCGCTGATCTGGGCGCTCGTACGCCACCGGACGGCCCGGGGCGAAGCCGTCCCGCAGGCCGTCGCGGACACCGTGGGCGAGATCGCGGCCGCGGCACCCGGATCCCGGCTGAATCTGCTGCTCACCGACGGTTCCGTCATCGTGGGCACCGCGTGGGGCGACAGCCTCTGGTATCTCCACGCTCCGGCCCGCCGCACGGTGGTGGCCTCGGAACCGTACGACGACGATCCCCGCTGGCAGGAGGTCCCCGACCGCACCCTGCTGGTCGCGACCCTCGCCGATGTCTCGCTGACCCCGCTCAAGGAGCCCACCGCGTGAGTCCCTTTCTGCTGACCCGCACCCTGCCGGAGGACGCGACGGACGCGGCGCTGCGCGCCGACGTTCTCAGCGGTCTGACCCGGCACCCGAAGACCCTGCCGCCCAAGTGGTTCTACGACGCGCACGGCAGCGAGCTGTTCGAGGAGATCACCCGGCTGCCCGAGTACTACCCGACGCGGGCCGAACGGGAGATCCTGCTGGCCCGCGCCGGGGAGATCGCCGCGGCATCCGGTGCCCGCACGCTGATCGAACTGGGTTCGGGCTCCTCCGAGAAGACCAGGTACCTGCTGGACGCCCTGCCCGCGCTGCACAGCTACGTGCCCGTCGACGTCAGCGAGAGCGCGCTGACCGGAGCGGCCGAATCCCTGCTCGCCGAGCGGCCGGACCTCTCGGTGCACGCGCTCATCGCCGACTTCACCGGCGGCCTGGCGCTGCCCGGTACCCCGGGTCCGCGGCTGGTCGCGTTCCTGGGCGGCACGATCGGCAATCTCCTGCCGGAGGAGCGCGCGTCCTTCCTGCGCTCCGTACGGTCGCTGCTCTCCCCCGGTGACACGCTGCTGCTCGGCACCGACCTGGTGAAGGACCCGGACACGCTGGTGGCCGCGTACGACGACGCTGCCGGGGTGACGGCCGCGTTCAACAGGAACGTGCTGAGCGTCGTCAACCGTGAGCTGGGGGCCGATTTCCCGCTCGACGCCTTCGACCACGCCGCGGTGTGGGACCCGCGTGCCGAGTGGATCGAGATGCGGCTGCGGGCCCGCCGGGCGCTCACGGTGAAGATCCCCGAGCTGGACCTGGTGGTTCCGTTCGGGGCCGGGGAGGAACTGCGTACGGAGGTGTCGGCGAAGTTCCGCGAGGAGGGGGTGCGCGAGGAGCTCGACGCCGCGGGGCTGCGGCTGGATCAGTGGTGGACGGATTCCGCGGGCCGGTTCGCCCTGTCGCTGGCCACGGCCGTCCGGCCGGCGGCCAGCACGGCGGTGCGGGCCTGACGGGCGAGCACCGCTCTGCCGGGCTCACCGCGCGCGGGGATCGGCGCCAGGACGCTGATCTCCGCGGTGAGTCCGGCGGCACGCACCACCCGCCACAGGGAGGCCGCGAGCGGATCGTCGCCGACGAACGCGACGGCTCCGGCGGCGTCCCCCGCGCCGCCCTCACGTTCCGGACCGCCCCGGGAGGGGGCGGCGTCCGGGCGACCGCGGTGGCCCTGGTGGACGCGGTAGTCGATCCGGACCGGCCGTACGCTCGCCCCGGCGTCGATCGCCGCCTGGAACACGGCGGGCGCGAACCGGCCGCCGGGGCCCCGCCCGCACCAGGTGCTGCCCTCGGGGAAGGCGACGACGCGGGAGCCCGCACGCAGGGCCCCCGCCACGGTGCGCACCGCGTCCGGCAGGGCACGCAGCCGGTCGCGCTCGATGAAGAGCGTGCCGCCCAGTGTGGCCAGCGGGCCGAGCAGCGGCCAGGCGCGGATCTCCTGCTTGCCGAGCATCCGGCCGGGCAGCGCGGCGGCGACCAGCGGGATGTCGAGCCAGGAGATGTGGTTGGCGACCACGAGTTCACCCGCGCCCGCCTCCCCCGGCCGGGCCGGCCGGCCGTTGATCCTCAGGCGTACGCCGAAGGCGCGCACCACCGTGTACGCCCACCGGCGGATCAGCCGGTCGCGGTGCGCCGCGCCGAGGAGCAGCACCGCCGGTACGCACACCGCCCCGAGCAGGACGAGCGTGCACCCGGTGAGCAGCAGAGCCGCGGCGGGCAGGGGTGGCCGGACCGCCCCCCGGTGCCCGGCGCAGTCGCGCGGGGTGCAGGGCGCGGCGGGCAGCCAGGCGCTCATCGCAGCGGGGCGAGGGAGAGGAAGTGGCGCAGGTAGCGCGGGTCGGCGCGGCGCAGGGACAGCAGGACGTAGAGGTCGGCGACGTCGAAGTCCGGGTCGTACGCCGGGGCTCCGCAGACCCAGGCACCCAGGCGCAGGTAGCCGCGCAGCAGGGGCGGCAGATCCGCGCGGGCACCGCCGGTCGCGGCGGGGTGCCCGGAGGTGTCCCAGAGGCGGCGGGGGGTGACCCAGTACTCCTCGGGCGCCAGGTGCTTCGTGCGGACGGTCTCCCAGCTGCGCGCGGCCAGGGCGCCGCCATCGGCGAGGGATATGGAGCAGCAGCCCGCCAGCCAGGTGTGGCCGGAGCGTTCCATGTAGCGGGCGAGTCCGGCCCAGATGAGGGCGATGACGGCTCCGTTGCGGTGTGCGGGGTGGACGCAGGAACGGCCGACCTCGACCAGGTCGTCGCGGATCGGACCGAGCCGCGCGAGGTCGAACTCGCCGTCCGCGTAGAGCCGTCCGGCGACCCGGGCCCGTTCGGGCGGCAGCAGCCGGTAGGTGGCGACGACGTCTCCGGTGGCCGACTCCCGTACGAGCAGGTGGTCGCAGTAGGCGTCGAAGACGTCGGTGTCCAGACCTGGTTCGGGGCCGTCGAGACGGGCGCCCAGCTCGCCGGCGAACACCAGGTGGCGCAGCCGCTGGGCGGCGCGGACGTCGTCCTGGCCGGTGGCGAGACAGACCCGGTAGGCGGGGGTCTCGGGAACGGCCGCGGCCTGCCGGTCCGGGACCGGGGGGCGGGGGGCGGCCTGGGCCGGGACCGGGGGGAGCGTCGGGGCGGCGGCGAGAGGGGTGGTGGGCAGCGCGGTCATGGCAGTCTCCGGGGACGGATCAGCGAGGGCGGCTGCCGGGCCGCCGCGGTGGTGCGACGGCCCGGCCCCTTACTTCTTCCGCTACCGGCTGGATTTGACATGACCGCTACGGAGAGCGGGGATGTGCGACGGCTGAATCCCGCGCGCGGGGCACCGGCGTACGGGCCCGGCGCGCGTCCGGGGCACGTCCGGCGCACGCGGGACGGTACGTACGCACGACCCGGCGTACGTACCGCGCGGCTCAGCTGCCCGTGAGCATCGCGGTGATGCGCTCCGATGCCGTCCTGGCCTCCTCGGCGGGGTCACCGCCCTGGAGGACCGCCGTCATGTACGGCTTGATCGGGTTCTCGGCCTCGACGGCCGCCCACTGGGGCGAGTTGGGGGTGGCGCGGCCCTCGGTGGCCCCGGCGGCCATCGCCGCGGTGCCCTCCTCGTCCCCGATGACACGCGCGAGGCTCGGCTTGTTGGGCACATAGCTCATGGTCCGGACGAGTTCCGTCTGCCACTTCTCGCTCGCCAGCGCCTTGACGACCTCGATGCCCGCGCTGCGCTGATCGGCGTTCTTGGGCACGATCAGGTCGGAGCCTCCGGTGAATACGGAACCCGGCGCCTTCGCCGTCTTGCCCGGAATGGGGAAGTAGCCGAGCTTTCCCTTGAGTTCGGGGTTCTTCTGCTCGATGAGCGAGGCGGCCCCGGGCACCGAGATGATCTGCGCGACGTTGCCCTGGGCGAATACGTCGGTCTGCGGGGGCTTCTCCTCGTCGGCGTCGGTGGGACCGTCGCCGAGCGACTGGAGTTCCTTGTAGAACTCCATTCCCTTGAGCGCCTGGGGTGTTCCGAGGGCCCCTTCCCAGTCGCCGCCGTTCTCGTCGGCGAGGTCCCCGCCCTCGTCCCAGATGAACCCGGCCAGGACATACCAGTTCTGGCCCGCGAGATAGATGCCCTGGTTTCCGTTGCTGTTGAGCTTTTCGCCGGCCGCGATCCACTCCTCGCGGGTCTTCGGCGGAGTCTTGATGCCCGCCTGCTCGAAGATGTCCTTGTTGTAGATCACCACCCGGTTGGCGGCGTACCAGGGGATGCCGTACTGAACTCCGTTGATGCTTCCGGGCTGGGCGAGTCCGGGAATCCAGTCGTCGCTGCCCAGGTCACGCATCGATTCGAGCGTGAGGTCGCGCAGCCCCCCGCTGACCGCGTACTGGGCCACCTGGGTGTTTCCGACCTCGATGACGTCCGGGGCGTCGTCCCCCTTGAGCGCGGACATGATCTTGGGGCCGATTCCGCTCCATTCCTGGATCTTGAACTCCAGATCGACCGAGGGGTGCTCCTCCTCGTACGACTTGGTGAACTTGTCCAGGAATCCCTGGGAGACGCTGTCCTTCATCAGCCAGACCGTCACGGTGCGGTCGCCGGAACCGGAGTCCGAGAAATAGCCGCATCCACCGAGAGCGACGGAAGAGACGAGCGCGACGGCTCCGGCGAGTATGCGGTTTTTCACTGGGTCACCTTCTGCGGAACGGTACGACGGAATCAGAACCCGGTGTGGGGGGACTGCGGGCATCGCTCGCACGGGCGTGGCTGGATTTTGGTATGGACCATTCGCCAGGTCAAGGCCCGCGTGATCCCGGGACGAGCCGATTCTCCCTCTCGCGCGACATCCCGGAATGAGGCAACGTGGTCACAGGAAAGGGGACATAAGATGCCTAACCACACCTATCGGGTCACCGAAATCGTAGGAACCTCCGAGGAGGGCATCGATGCGGCGATCCGGAACGGCGTTGCCAGAGCTTCTGAAACGTTGCACAATCTCGACTGGTTCGAGATCACCCAAGTGCGCGGACACATCGAGGATGGCCGAATCGCGCACTACCAAGTCGGCCTGAAGGTTGGCTTCCGGCTCGACGAGAATGCCTGATCAGGTCCGCCCCTCGCGTTCCTGCGCGTCCTTCAGCACATCCGCGGCGACCGCCCAGCGGGCCCGCACCACGGTGAATCCGGCCGCCTCCGCCGCATCGCAGACCAGCTCGTCGTCATCGACGAGCACCCGCACCTCACGCGTCCGGCCCAGCCGCTTCAGAGTGTCCAGCTTGGTACGGCGGGCCGGCCGCCGGTCGTCGTTGCGCCGCATATGGAGCCGGCCCCCGGGCAGCCCCTGCCGGGCCAGCCAGTCCAGGGTGTCGCGGCGGCACCGCTCCGGCCGTCCGGTCAGATAGACGACCTCGCAGTCCTCGGCCCGCTCCAGCGCCAGGGCGACCCCTTCCGCCAGCGGGGGATCATCCACCGCGGCGGTGAAGAAGGCGTTCCAGTCCTTCGTCCGCCCCTCCAGGTGGTGCTGCCGGTGGGCACTGTCCGCGAGTGTGCCGTCCAGATCGAAAACAGCCAGTGGCCGCGTCTCTTCGCTCACTCCCCCAGCTTATGGCCGGCCGGTAACCCCTGGCGGGACAGCCTTCGGGGAACACCCGCCCGCCGGGAATCCTGGCGGGGGCAGGACGTTGAACACGGTGTGAGCCCTTTGATCGCGTCGACCCGCTTCTCCGTCCTGGACCGTTCCCGCACCCGCGAGGGGCATGACGGCCCGCAGGCGCTGCGCGAGACCGTGCGCCTGGCCCAGGAGGCCGAGGCTCTCGGATTCCACCGCTTCTGGGTCTCCGAACACCACAGCGTGCCGGGGGTCGCGGGCTCGGCCCCGACCGTGCTGGCCGCCGCCGTCGCCGCCGCGACCTCCACCATCCGGGTCGGCACCGGCGGGGTGATGCTCCCCAACCATCAGCCGCTCGTGGTCGCCGAGCAGTTCGGGGTGCTCGCCTCACTGTTCCCGGGGCGGATCGACATGGGACTCGGCCGCTCGGTGGCGTTCACCGACGGCATCCGCGGGGCGCTGGGCCGCGGCAAGCGGGACGCCGAGGACTTCGCCGCGCAGCTGGGCGAACTCCTCGGCTGGCTGGACGGCACCCAGCAGGCCCATCCCCAGGTCCACGCCCGCCCCGCCGAGGGCCTGGACATCCCCCCGTACGTCCTGGCGACCGGCGAGGGCGCGGCCATCGCGGCAGCGGCCGGCCTGCCCCTGGTCATCGGCGATCTGAGCGGCCGGGACAGGCTGCTGCGCGCCGTCGAGGTCTACCGCGGGGACTTCCGGCCGTCCGCCCGGTCGCAGGAGCCGTATGTGATCGTCGCGGGCACCGTCGCGGTCGCCGCCACCGAGGCCGCGGCCCGCCGGCTGCTGATACCCGAGGCCTGGTCCATGGCCCACTCCCGCACCCATGGCTCCTTCCCCCCGCTGCCCCCCGCCGAGCGCGTGGAGGGCCTCGCCATGACGGAGCGGGAGCGGAGCATGTTCGAGCGGGGCCTCGCCGGGCACATCCACGGCACCGAGGAGCAGGTGGCCGCACAGCTCGAAACGGCCATCGGGGAGACCGGCGCCGACGAGGTGCTGGTCACGACCAGCACCTACGACCGCCGGGGCCTGCTGGACTCCCTGCGGCGGCTGTCCGCGCTCACCGGCCGGACGGCGGGCGCGGACCGGGCCGCCCGAGGCGGGCGGTACTGAGGGCTGCCCCGCAGTCCCCGGTGGGCGTTCGACGACAGCCACGGCACCTCGGCGCGCCGCCGGAAGGCCCGCGTACCTCCGGTGTGCGGGCGTCCCTCCGCCGGGCGGCGCACCGCGTCCGACGCCGCACGCTGATCCACCCGGGACGACGGGACAGCCCCTAGAATCGAACTGCTTGCCCGAATTATCCGCCCTGATCAGTTTCCGTACGGAGCCACGCCCCGATGCCCTCCCCCCACGATCCGTACGTCCGGGTGCGAGGCGCCCGTGAGCACAACCTCCAGGACGTCCATGTCGACATCCCGCGGGACACCCTGACGGTGTTCACCGGTGTCTCGGGTTCCGGGAAGTCCTCGCTGGCCTTCGGGACGATCTACGCCGAGGCCCAGCGCCGCTACTTCGAGTCCGTCGCCCCCTACGCCCGCCGGCTGATCCACCAGGTCGGCGCTCCGGCGGTCGGCGAGATCACCGGACTGCCGCCCGCGGTCTCCCTGGAGCAGCGCCGCTCCGCGCCCGGGTCGCGTTCCTCGGTCGGTACGGTCACCACGCTCTCCAACTCGCTGCGCATGCTGTTCTCCCGGGCCGGGGACTATCCGGCGGGCGCCGAACGGCTCGACTCCGACGCCTTCTCCCCGAACACCGCGGCCGGGGCCTGCCCCTCGTGCCACGGCCTCGGCCGGATCCACCGCACCACCGAGGAACTGCTCGTACCGGATCCCTCGCTGTCGATCCGGGACGGGGCGATCGCCGCCTGGCCCGGGGCCTGGCAGGGCAAGAACCTGCGCGATGTGCTGGACGCGCTCGGCTACGACGTGGACCGGCCGTGGGGGGAGCTGGCGGCAGCCGACCGGGAGTGGATCCTGTTCACCGACGAGCAGCCGGTGGTGACGGTCCATCCGGTGCGTGAGGCGGGCCGGATCCAACGCCCGTACCAGGGCACGTACATGAGCGCCCGGCGCTATGTGATGCACACGTTCGCGGACTCCCGCAGCGCCACGCTCAGGGCGAAGGCGGAACGGTTCCTGACCAGCGCCCCGTGCCCGGTCTGCGCGGGCAGCAGGCTCCGGCCGGAGGCGATGGCCGTCACCTTCGGCGGGCGGACGATCGCCGAACTGGCCGCGCTTCCCCTCGCCGCGCTCGCCGAGGTGCTGTCCCTCGCGGGCGGCGGTCGGACGGCACGGGTGCTGACGGCCGATCTGCTGGCGCGGATCGGTACGGTGACCGAGCTGGGGCTGGGCTATCTCAGCCTGGACCGTACGGCTCCGACGCTGTCCTCCGGCGAGTTGCAGCGGCTGCGGCTCGCCACCCAGCTGCGGTCGGGGCTCTTCGGGGTGGTGTACGTCCTGGACGAGCCCTCGGCCGGGCTGCATCCCGCGGACACCGAGTCCCTGCTCACCGTGCTCGGCCGGCTGAAGGAGGCCGGGAACACGGTGTTCGTGGTGGAGCACCAGATGGATGTCGTGCGGCGCGCGGACTGGCTGGTGGATGTGGGGCCGCTGGCCGGGGAGCACGGCGGGCGGGTGCTGCACAGCGGGCCGCCCGCCGGGCTCGCGGACGTGCCGCAGTCCGCCACGCGCCGGTTCCTGTTCGACAGGGCTCCGGCGCCGGTACGCGAGCCGAGGGCGCCGTCCGGGTGGCTGGGGCTGACCGGGGTGGACCGGCACAATGTGCGCGGCGTCGACGCGGAGTTCCCGCTCGGGGTGTTCACCGCGGTGACCGGTGTCTCGGGTTCGGGTAAGTCGACCCTGGTCGGCCAGGTGCTGGCCGGGGCGCTGGCGGACCGGCAGGCCGCGGACGGGCCGCCCGGGGCGCGGTACTGCGCGTCGGCGCGGGGGCTGGAGGCGGTGGACCGGCTCGTCCAGGTGGACCAGAAGCCCATCGGCCGTACGCCCCGGTCGAATCTGGCCACGTACACCGGGCTCTTCGACGTCGTACGGAAGCTGTTCGCGGGGACGGAGACGGCGCGGGCGCGCGGCTACCGGGCGGGGCGGTTCTCCTTCAATGTGCCGGGCGGGCGGTGCGAGACCTGTCAGGGCGAGGGGTTCGTCTCCGTGGAGCTGCTGTTCCTGCCCAGTACGTACGCGCCCTGCCCCGACTGTCACGGGGCGCGCTACAACCCGGCGACGCTGGAGGTCACGCTGGACGGGCTGACCATCGCGCAGGTGCTGGATCTGACGGTGGAGTCGGCGGCCGGGTTCTTCGCCGGTACCCCGGCGGCCGGGCGCAGCCTGTCGACGCTGCTCGATGTGGGGCTGGGGTACCTGCGGCTCGGTCAGCCGGCGACGGAGCTGTCGGGCGGCGAGGCCCAGCGGATCAAGCTGGCCGCCGAGCTCCAGCGCACCCGGCGCGGCCACACGCTGTATCTGCTGGACGAGCCGACGACCGGGCTGCATCCGGCCGATGTCGAGGTGCTGATGCGGCAGTTGCACGGGCTGGTGGACGCGCGGAACACGGTGGTGGTCGTGGAGCACGACATGGCCGTGGTGGCGGGTGCGGACCATGTGATCGATCTGGGGCCGGGAGGCGGCGACCGGGGCGGCCGGATCGTCGCGACGGGCACGCCGGCGGAGGTGGCGCGGGCGGCGGGCAGCCGCACGGCCCCCTATCTGGCGAGGGCCCTGCGGCCGGGCGCCGGGGCGGTGACCCCGTGATCCGCTCCTGACACCCGGGGCCCGGGGGTCAGGAGCGGTGTGTGCGGGTCCGGTCAGCGGGCGGCCCTGCGGGTCGCGCGCAGCCACTCCTTGTTCATGGCCGCGATCGAGGGCAGCGGAATGCCCTTCGGGCAGGCCGTGGCGCACTCGCCGGTGAGGGTGCAGCCGCCGAAGCCCTCCTCGTCCATGGTCGCGACCATGTCCAGGACCCGGGTCTCACGTTCGGGCGCGCCCTGCGGCAGCACATTGAGGTGGTTGACCTTCGCCGAGGTGAAGAGCATCGCGGAGCCGTTGGGGCAGGCCGCCACACACGCGCCGCAGCCGATGCACTCGGCGTGCTCGAAGGCGAAGTCGGCGTCCGGCTTGGGCACGGGCGTGGCGTGCGCGTCCGGGGCGGTGCCGGTGGGGGCGGAGATGTAGCCGCCGGACTGGATGATGCGGTCGAAGGCCGAGCGGTCCACGACGAGGTCCTTGACCACCGGGAACGCGGCGGCCCGCCAGGGCTCGATGTCGATGGTGTCGCCGTCCTGGAAGGACCGCATGTGGAGCTGGCAGGTGGTGGTGCGTTCCGGGCCGTGGGCGTCGCCGTTGATGACCAGGCTGCACGCTCCGCAGATGCCTTCGCGGCAGTCGTGGTCGAAGGCGACGGGCTCGTCCCCGTCGAGAATGAGCTCCTCGTTGAGGGTGTCGAGCATCTCCAGGAACGACATGTCCTGGGAGATGCCGTCGACCTGGTAGGTGGCCATGGCGCCGGGCGTCTCGGCGTTCTGCTGGCGCCAGACGCGCAGGGTGAGCTTCATGCGTAGCTCCGCTGGGTGGGGTGGACGTACTCGAAGACGAGGTCTTCCTTGTGCAGGACGGGGGCTTCACCGGTGCCGGAGAACTCCCAGGCGGCGGCGTAGGAGAACTCCTCGTCCCGGCGGGCGGCCTCGCCGTCGGGGGTCTGTGACTCCTCGCGGAAGTGGCCGCCGCAGGATTCGGCGCGGTGCAGGGCGTCGAGGCACATCAGCTCGGCGAGTTCCAGGTAGTCGACGATGCGGTTGGCCTTCTCCAGCGACTGGTTGAACTGTTCTCCGGTGCCGGGGACCTTGATACGGCGCCAGAACTCCTCGCGGATCTGCGGGATCCGTTCCAGGGCCTTGCGCAGCCCCTCCTCGGTGCGGGCCATCCCGCAGAACTCCCACATGAGTTCACCGATCTCACGGTGGAAGGAGTCGGGGGTGCGGTCGCCGTCGACGGCGAGCAGCAGGTTGATGCGGTCCTCGGTCTCGGCGACGGCCTCGGCGACCGCCGGGTGGTCCGCGTCGACGGTCTCCGTGTGGGGGTTGCGGGCCAGGTAGTCGTTGATCGTGGACGGCAGGACGAAGTAGCCGTCGGCGAGGCCCTGCATCAGCGCGGAGGCGCCCAGCCGGTTGGCCCCGTGGTCGGAGAAGTTCGCCTCGCCGATCGCGAAGAGCCCGGGGACGGTGGTCTGGAGGTCGTAGTCGACCCAGAGACCGCCCATCGTGTAGTGCACGGCGGGATAGATCCGCATGGGTGTGCTGTACGGGTCCTCCGCGGTGATGCGCGCGTACATGTCGAAGAGGTTGCCGTACTTCTCCTCGACCCCGGCCCTGCCCATCCGCGCGATGGCGTCGGCGAAGTCCAGGTAGACGCCCTGGCCGCCGGGGCCGACGCCCCGGCCCTCGTCGCAGACGTTCTTGGCGGCCCGGGAGGCGATGTCACGGGGCACGAGGTTGCCGAAGGCCGGGTAGACGCGCTCCAGGTAGTAGTCGCGCTCGTCCTCGGGGATCTCGCCCGCGGGACGGTCGTCGCCCTTGGCCTTCGGGACCCAGATCCGGCCGTCGTTGCGCAGCGACTCGCTCATCAGCGTCAGTTTCGACTGGTGGTCGCCGGTGCGCGGGATGCAGGTGGGGTGGATCTGGGTGAAGCAGGGGTTGGCGAAGTAGGCACCGCGGCGGTGGGCGCGCCAGATGGCGGTGGCGTTGGAGTTCATGGCATTGGTCGACAGGTAGAAGACGTTGCCGTAGCCGCCGCTGGCCAGGACGACCGCGTCGGCGAAGTAGGTCTCGATCTTCCCCGTGATCAGGTCGCGGGCGACGATGCCGCGGGCCTTTCCGTCGACGACGATCAGGTCGAGCATCTCGGTGCGCGCGTGGAGTTCGACGTTGCCGGCGGCGATCTGCCGGGCCAGCGCCTGGTACGCGCCGAGGAGGAGCTGCTGCCCGGTCTGGCCCCGGGCGTAGAAGGTGCGGGAGACCTGGACGCCGCCGAACGAGCGGTTGTCGAGGAGGCCGCCGTACTCGCGGGCGAAGGGAACCCCCTGGGCGACGCACTGGTCGATGATCTCGACGGAGATCTGGGCGAGCCGGTGGACGTTGGACTCCCGGGCGCGGAAGTCGCCGCCCTTGACGGTGTCGTAGAACAGCCGGTGGACGGAGTCGCCGTCGTTGCGGTAGTTCTTCGCGGCGTTGATGCCGCCCTGCGCCGCGACGGAGTGCGCCCGGCGGGGCGAGTCCTGGAAGCAGAACTGGACGACGTGGTAGCCCTGTTCGGCGAGGGTGGCGCCGGCCGACCCGCCCGCGAGGCCGGTGCCGATGACGATGACGGTGTGCTTGCGGCGGTTGGCCGGGTTGACGAGTCTGGCCGTGAAGCGCCGGGTGTCCCACCGTTCGGCGACGGGCCCTTCGGGTGCCTTGGTGTCGGCGACGGGCGTGCCCGTGGTGTAGTGCGAGTAGTCGGTCATGTCAGCTCACGACTCCGGTCATGACGGCGACGGGTACGGAGATGAAGCCCAGCGTCAGCACCACGGCGAGCACATTGGCCAGGGTCTTCAGAACGCGCTCACGGGTGGCGCTGCCGACGCCCAGGGTCTGCGCGGCGCTCCAGAATCCGTGCTGGACGTGCAGGCCCATGGCGAGCATCGCGACGATGTAGACGGTGTTCCCGTACCAGGTCGAGAAGGTGTCGATGACGTTCTGGTAGGGACGTCCGGACTGGAAGCCGCCCGGGTGCACGGTGCCGGTCGTCAGGTCGAGGATGTGCCAGACGATGAACAGCGCCAGGATGACGCCGCCCCAGCGCATGGTCCGGGTGGCATAGCTCGCACGCGGCTTCCGGTGGACGTAGCGGGTCGGGCGCGCCCTGATGTCGCGCCGGCTCAGCTGGTACGCGCAGACCCCGTGCAGCACGACGGCGGCGACGAGCACCACCCGGACGATCCACAGGGCCCACTCGTAGTGCAGGAAGGGCTCGCCCATGGTCCGCAGCCAGTGGGCGTAGTGGTTGAACTCGCCGGATCCGAAGAAGATCTTCAGATTGCCGACCATGTGGACGACCAGGTAGCCGAGCATGATCAGGCCGCTCACAGCCATGATCGTCTTCTTGCCGACGGACGAGTCCCAGAGTGTACGCGTCATGGACGGCCGTCGGTCCGCCCGCGTTGCCAATGCCATGGACACGACGCTAGGGCCGGAAGACCCAATCAGTCCAAGACATGGTGTGGCTCATCTTCATAGGCATTGCCTATCGTGCCGCGTTATCGTCGGTGCATGCACCTCCAGCAGCTCTCCTATTTCGTGGCCGTCGCCGAGGCCCGGCACTTCACCCGCGCCGCCGAGGCGGTGCATGTCTCGCAGCCCTCGCTCTCCCAGCAGATCCGGGCGCTGGAGAACGAGCTGGGCGCCGAGCTCTTCAGCCGGGCGCGGGGCAATATCGCCCTCACCGACGCGGGCGAGGCGCTGCTGCCGCTGGCCCGCCGGATCCTCGCGGACGCGGACACCGCCCGGCACGAGGTGCAGGAGCTGGTGCAGCTGCGGCGCGGGCGTGTCCGGCTCGGGGCGACGCCCAGCCTCTGCACGGGTCTGCTGCCGGACGTCCTGCGCGCCTTCCACGATCTGCATCCGGGCGTCCGGCTGCTGCTGGAGGAGGGCGGCTCGCACGACCTCGTACGGCAGCTGGCGCGCGGCGCGCTCGATCTCGCCCTGGTCGTGCTGCCCCTGCCGGCCGCCTCGCCCGCGCTGACCACCGTGGAGCTGCTCCACGAGGACCTGGTCGTGGTGTCGTCCGCGGCGGAGGCCGCCCCGGGGCGGGGCGGGAGGGTGCGGATCGCCGATCTCCAGGGCGCGCCGCTGGTGATGTTCCGTCACGGCTACGACCTGCGCGAGCTGACCCTGGCGGCCTGCCGCGCCGAGGGCTTCGAACCCTCCTTCACGGTGGAGGGCGGCGAGATGGACGCGGTGCTCGGCTTCGTCCGGGCGGGGCTGGGCATCGCGGTGGTGCCCAGCATGGTCGCGAACCGGACCGGGCACGATCTGCGCACCACGCCGCTGGCCAGACCCGGGCTGCGCCGCACGATCGCGCTCGCCCACCGCAGCGATGTGGCACCGCCGCGGGCGGCACGGGAGCTGCGGCGTGTGCTGCTGTCCTCGATCGCCGGGCGGGCCGGAAGTCCGGGCCCGTCCGGCGACTGAGGACGGCCACCGGGCCACCGGCCCCGGACCGCCGGGCCGACCCGTGTCCGCCCGGCGGTCCCGTCACACCGCGTCGGCCAGCAGCAGGCGGTGGATGCGGTCCGGGGCACCGGGGCGGGCGTAGTACCAGCCCTGGGCGGTGTCGCAGCCCAGCTCACGCAGCTGCTGGGCCTGCGCCCCGGTCTCCACGCCCTCCACCGTCACGGCCAGCTCCAGGCTGTGCGCCAGCGACACGATCCCTTCGACGATCTTCAGGTCGACGGGGTCGGCCGGGTGCTGCTGCATGCCCTGGGTGAAGGAACGGTCCAACTTGAGCACACTCACCGGCAGCCTGCGCAGATTGGCCAGGTTGGAGTATCCGGTGCCGAAGTCGTCGAGCGCTATGTCGACACCCATCTCCGCCAGCTGCCGCAGCGGCTTGAGCAGGTCGTCGTCGGCGCCGATCAGCGCGGACTCGGTGACCTCCAGGCAGAGCGCCCCCGGTTCCAGACCGGAACGTTCCAGCACATCGACCGTCTCGGCGACCAGCCGCGGGTGGTGCAGCTGGGTCGGCGAGAGGTTGACGTTGATCCGCAACGGGCCGCCGTCGCTGTGCCGTTCCTGCCAGAAGTTCGCCTGGCGGACGGACTCCTCCAGCACCCAGCGGCCCAGCGGCACGATCAGCCCGGTGTGCTCGGCGAGCGGGATGAACCGGTCCGGGCCGAGCACCCCGTGCTGCGGATGGCACCAGCGCACCAGCGCCTCCGCACCGTGCACACTGCCGTCGCCCAGGTGCACGAGCGGCTGGTACTCGATGAAGAACTCACCGCGGTCCAGCGCCGCGGGCAGTGCGGTGGTCAGCCCGTGCCGGGTGATGGCGCGCGCGTCGGCCTCCGCGTCGGCGAGCTCGAAGCGGTTGCCGCCCGCCGACTTGGCCCGGTACATCGTGATGTCGGCACTGCGCAGCACCTCGGCGGCGCTGCGCTCCCCGGAGGGGCCTTCGACGATGCCGATGGAACCGCGCACGGTCAGCTCCCGGCCGTCCAGGCGGATGGGGGTGGCGAGCACACCGAGGATGCGGCAGGCGAGTTCGTCGACCTCGTCCTCGGTGTCCGGTCCGGTGGTCAGGGCGACGAACTCGTCGCCGCCGAGCCGGGCCACCATCTCGCCGGGCGCGGTGGCGCAGCTCTGCAGCCGGTCGGCGACTTCGACCAGCAGCCGGTCACCGGCGGCGTGGCCCAGGCTGTCGTTGATCGCCTTGAAGCCGTCCAGGTCGAGGTAGCAGAGCCCGAAGCGGGTGCCGTTCCTCGCCGAGACGGCCTTCTCCAGCCGTTCGAAGAAGAGCGTGCGATTGGGGAGGCCGGTGAGCGCGTCATGGGTCGCCTCGTAGCGCAGCCGCAGATTGAGGAGCCTGCGCTCCGTGGTGTCCTCCAGCAGGGCGAGCTGGTATTCCGGGCGGCCCTCGGCGTCCCTCAGCAGCGACACCGTCAGATTGGTCCACAGGACCGTTCCGTCGTTGCGGTAGTAGGGCTTCTCGACCCGGTAGTGCTCGCGTTCGCCGCGTACCAGCTCGTTGTAGTACTTCCAGACCTGCGGCGAGTCCTCGGGGTGGACCCACTCGTTCAGCTTGTGACCGCGGACATGGTGGTCCAGGCCGCCGAACATCCGGGTGAGGGTGTCGTTCACCTCCAGGACGTTGCCGTCCAGGTCCGCGATGCCGATGCCGATGGCGGCGTCCTTGAAGACGGCCCGGAAGCGCGCCTCCGTGGCATGCAGCACCTGCTCCGCGTGGGAGCGGGCGGCGAGGGCCGAGCGCGCGATGGCCTCCTGTTCGGACAGGGTCCGCTCGCGCAGCGCCTGGGTGAAGCCGCCGGCCATCGCGTGCTGCATCCGCGCGCAGCGGGCCCTGCTGTCCTCGGTGGACAGTTCCCTGGGCCCGTTGCCGCCGCAGTAGAGGACGAGATAGGAGTCGACGACGCCGAGCGTGGAGCTGAGGGCGTCCGGGTCCGTGCAGTGGGCCTCGACCAGCGCCGCGCCCACACGCTGGGCGGGCGCCGCCTCGAAGGGGTGGGCGTGCAGGATTCCGTTCAGTTCCCGTGCCAGCGGCAGGAGATGCTGCTCGAATTCCGGTCGGGTCATGGAGGTGGCCGTCGAGGGGAAGATGGCCCTGCTCCAGATCGTGGCGAATCTCCGGAGCCGGCCCTCGGGGCCGTCCGGTTCCGCGTCCGGCTCACCGGACGCCTGGGCGGGAATGCTCACGCCTTGCGTCCTACCCCTGCGAAGCCCGAGAAGGCGAACGGGTCCTCCTGCTCCGGCACCACGGGGGTGTCCGGGCGCCAGTGAGGCATGGCGACAAGGCCGGGCTCGACCATCTCGTACCCCTCGAAGAACCTGCTGACCTCGTCGCGCGACCGCATGACGAGCGGATTGCGGATGTTGCGGTAGACGCCGACCGTGCCGCCCGCCTCCGCCTCGGACAGCGGGATCCCCTCGTAGGAGGCGTGGGTCATGACGATCAGGCTGCCGGGTGCCAGTGCCTCGCGCAGCTCGGCGACAGCCGTGTACGGGTCGTCGGCGTCCTCGATGAAGTGGAGCACCGCGACGAGCAGCAGCGCCACCGGCCTGCCGAGGTCGAGCAGTCCGCCCACCTCGGGGCTGTTCAGGATGTCCCGGGGGCGGCGCAGGTCGGCGGCGGCGACGACCGTACGGTCGTCGCCCGCCAGCACTTCCTGGCTGTGCGCGACCGCGACGGGGTCGTGGTCGATGTAGGCCACCCGGGACTCGGGGTCGGCCGCACGGGCGACTTCATGGACATTGCCGAAGGTCGGTATGCCGGAACCGATGTCCAGGAACTGGCTGATACCCGCGCTCGTGGCGTAGCGCACGGCCCGGCGCATAAACGCCCGGTTCGCCTGCATGATCTTGGGAAGGCCCGGCATGAACTCCATGGCCTTGCGCGCCGCTTCCCGGTCCACCTCGAAATTGTGCGATCCGCCCAGATAGAAGTCGTACATGCGAGACACGCTCGGCACCGAAATGTCTATGCCTTGCGGTGCCCAGGCGGGACGCTCCATCGATGTCTCCAACAAGTCGCCACGGCGATCCGGCCATGTTCATGGTCAGTGTTGACCAGAGGCTACTGATCGGCCGCCAAGAGAGCGAGCGGAAACGGAAATTAGCGGTCCGTTATTGGTCACACACCAGTGGCATGTGCGGCGCGGCCCGTCGCTGCGTGTACGCATTCAGCGACGGAACGGCACTTCGGACGCCGTTTTCCGGCGCCCGGCGGCGACTTGGACGAATACGCGCGGTGATGCCCGCGGACCACTGCGGCGTACCGCCGAGTTCCGTACGGCGGAGACCCCGTATCATGTTCCGCCGACGCCCCGGCAGTTGGCGGCTCCGCGCTTCACATCACCGGAAAAGGTATGGACCTACCCGGCAGTGACGGCTTTCGCCGCATTTCCCGGCCCCCGGGGGTGAGCATCGCTCACTTCTTGAGCAGTCGCCCGGACGGCGGCTTCGGCGGATCTCTCCCCCCGTTCCGGGGCCTCGCACACCAAAAGCCCCGAGGGATCGACCGGTTCGCCGGTGCGTACACCGGCGCCTCAAACGTCAACCGCCAATTGTCCCCCCTATCAGGCGAATCCACTGCCACTCCTCGCGTGTCCGGCTTCGGCGCAGAACATGCTCCGGGTCGTGTACGGATCACTCATCGGGCGGCTCACCGCAGCCGCCGCACTCATCTGGCTGATAGCCATACCGCCGCCCGCGTCCGCCGACGCCTGTGCGGTGGCCTCCATCGGGGTCGACGGCGGTTTCCCGGTCGCCGTGGCGGGCGGGGCACGGTGCGAGGCGGTCGCGAAGCCCGAACCTCCCACGCCGCCCGAGGAGCCGACGCCGACTCCTCCTCCGCCCCGTCCCGCACCGCCTCCTCCACCGCCACCGCCTCCGCCTCCGCCTCCACCTCAGCCCGCGCCCGCGCCGGTTCCCGCACCACCGGAACCGGAGCCTCCGTCGCGGGTGCCCACACCGCCGCCCCCACCGAAACCCTCCCCTCAGCCCGCTCCGACACCATCGGCGCGCGCGGCGCCCCCGACCCCCCGGCCCGTGGCGCTCCCCACGTACCGCAGGGCCGCCCGCAAGGCACCGGGGAGCGGGCCGTCGCTGGTCTCCCTGACCTTGCTGATCACCGCCCCCGCGGTATTCGCCGTCGCGGTGCTCCGGCCCCGCTCGTCCCGCTGACCGAGGGAGAAACCCATGTCGGAATGGCTTGTTCTGACCCTTGCGATGGCCTCGGCCTGCGCCGTCGTGCTCACCATCGCCGTCCTCAACAACCGCCGCGTCGGCGAGGACGACGACCCGTCCGAGACACCCGACGTCATCGAGTACATGACGATGATGATCGGTGTGGTGTACGCGATCGTGCTCGGCCTCGCCATCGCCGGAGTCTGGGAGGGCCGCGGCGCGGCCCAGGAGTCGGTACGGCTGGAAGCCCAGGCGCTGCACGAGGTGCGGGCACGGTCATCGGTCTATCCGGCCGAGGTCCGCGACCGCATCCGCGCCGATGTCGACGCCTATGTCAGCCATGTCGTCCGTGACGAGTGGAAGGCCATGTCCGACCGCGGCAGCCTCACCGACCGCGGAACGCGCCTGCTGGACCGGGTACGTGCCGACGTCACCGGATACGAGCCCAGGACCGACCACGAGGGGCAGGCGTACCAGCCACTGGTGGACCAGGTCGCCGCGGCGGACGACGCCCGCAGTTCCCGGGGGCAGAGCGCCTCGGCCACCATGCCGGGGGTGGTCTGGTTCGGGCTGATCACCGGAGCGCTGGTGACGGTCGGACTGATCTTCACGCTGCAGATCCGCAGAACCTTCCGCGAACTGCTGCTGGCGGGCCTCTTCAGCGCGCTGATCGCCTTCCTGCTCTTCCTCATCTGGGACTTCGACTCACCGTTCGGCCGGGGCATCTCGGCCACCGCCGCACCCTTCCTCGACCTGTTCCCGCACGCGGGCGGCTGACGTCCGCCACCCCCGGCCGGTGCGCCGGCCGGGGGACAACGCTGCCCCATTCGCCGGACCCTGATCGCGGGGGATATGAGCGACTTCTAGCGTTTCGGGTGTCGAGGTGCATTTCCTATTCCTTGTGGAAATCCGTTCCGCAGCTGCTCCTCGGGGACCCGGAGGATTCACCATGCGCGCGATACGTGTCGCACCCGCCGCCCTGCTCGGCGCCACCGCACTCACCCTGCTGACACCGGCCGTCCAAGCCGTGGCGGGCGGCACGAACACCTCGTTCAACCCGACCGTCGCCCCGTCGGTGATCGCCCCGGGCGGCACGGTCACCCTCGGCAGCGGGGGCTGCACGGGCGCCACGACCGTCACCTCGGGTGTGTTCGCCACCACGGTCATCCCGAGCGGCAGCACCTCGGCCACCGCCACGGTCGACGCGGCCGCCAGGCGGGGTGCCGTCTACGCGGTGACCTTCGTCTGCGGCTCCACGGGGGCGAGCAGGAGCGTCAACCTGACCATCACCAGCGGCGCCACCGCCACCCCCACCACGGCACCCACATCCAGTTCGACATCCATCGCGCCACCCGGCGGGGTGACCGGCGGACTGGGAGGCAGTATCGGCTCGATGGACGCCACCAGCATCGCCGCCGGTACGGGGCTCGTGCTGGCGGCGGGCGCCGGGGCCGTGTACTTCGTCCGGCGGCGCACCGCCGGCCGGCAGCACTGACCCGCCGTACACCGCGGACGCACGGCAGTCGCCCCCGGGGCGGATACAGGGCCCCGGGGGGGGGGGGGTTGGGGGCGGG